>CAIXSE010000605.1 GCA_903921965.1 uncultured Thermoleophilia bacterium
CGGTCTGCAGCATCGACCGCGTCTGCGGGTCGTACACGGTGAGCGACCAGAAGTCGTCCACCGGGATGGCCGGCGGCAGGTGCAGGCGGTAGGTCTTCGCGCCGTCGAGGTAGCGGCCGGCGGCATCGCGCTCGCAGACGACGTACTGCGATCCCCTGCCGACCATCTTGACCGTCGCCGCCGGGCTGATCCCCCAGACGGGGAAGAAGAAGCCGGCCCGCGCGTCGAGGTCGAGGACGCCGCCGGGAGAGAACGTGTAGTCGTTGCCGATCCACGGCACCTTCCAGCCGCCGTCGGGGTACGCGAACGCGGCGCGGTCGCGCGTGCTGAAGGCGAGCGCCCGAGCGGTCGCGCTGCCGACCGCCGCGGCCTCGGCGAGGATGGCCCGCATGCGCGCGTCGGGCGCGAAGGGCGCGTCCTTGCGGATGCCGATGGACGCGAGCAGCCCGCGGGTCTCGGGGTCCACGGCCTCGAGCGGCTCGGTGCGGACCGTCTCCGCGACCTGCTCGTAGAAGGTCGCGTCGCTCGCGAAGACCGCCTGGAGCAGCGCGCCTGACATCTCGACGAACTCCATCGCCGGGGGGTCCGCCGCGGCCGCGAGGGGGTAGATGCGGAAGCCGGCCCTGATGCTCTCGGCGGCCGGCCGCGGGTCGCCGTGGTCCAGGAAGCCGCGGGAGAACATGATGTGGCCGTAGGTCCGCGGGCGCACGACGAAGTACCCGTCGGGGACGTCGCCCTCATAGCCCGGGGGCAGCAGCAGGTACTTCCCCCCTTTGCCGCGGTCCGGGCCGGCGACGCCGAGGTCGGTCACGAAGCGGCTCCAGGAGTCGTCGATCATGCCGAGCATGCCCGGCGGCATGTCGATGACCACGGGGCCGTCGTACGTGTCCAGCCAGTTCGTGACGTAGACCGTCTCGCTGTTCGCGGTGATGACCAGCGAGCGAGAGTCGAGCAGCGTGTCGGCGATCATCACGGTGCCGTTGCCGGGGCAGAACGCGCGGAGCCCGCTGCGGATGGCGCTCATCGACGCGGCCGGCATGGCCGTGAGGTACACCTCGACGGCGCGCTGGAAGTCGAGGTTGTCGTAGACCGTCCGGACCGTGTCCTCGTCGGGGAAGCCGTCGAAGAAGCGCAGCGTCCCCAGCCGGGTCTCGACGCTGTCGGGCGTCAGGACCGACGCGGGGATCGCGGTCGTCATCTTGTACGTCGGATCCATCTCGGGCCCCTCCCGTGAGTCGATCCCGCCGGCCGCCCACCATCTTGTCACCCGCAACGGCGGCGGGCAGCAGGATGTGACAAGAGTTCCCGGCGGCCTCGCGAGCCCGGCACGACGTCGGCGAGCCGGTCACAGCTGTTGCCGACGGGTCGTGGTGCCGAAGAAGGAGAGGACGGAACAGCGCGCCCGGCCCTGCGCCCGCCCGCCGGGCGTCGCCGGGCGAGCCGACGGCACCGCAGCGAGAGAGGCAGGTCACCTGATGCAACGACCGTGGTTCGGACCCAAGAAGATCGGCTTCGGGCTCGCGCCCATCACGTGGCAAGGCTGGGCGCTCACGGCGGCCATGATCGCGGTGGTGATCACCCTCGCCCTCACCATGGCCGCGCATCGCCTCGGGCTGTTCTTCGTCTTCTTCGCCGTCACCGTGGGCATCTACCTTCTGGTCGCCTACATGACGAGCACGTTCCGCAACTAGGCTCCCCGGCAGCCCCGCCGCCCCGGCTTCCGCCTCTCAGGCCGGCAGCTCCGGCATGCGCCGCCTCAGCTCCGCCCAGCCTTCGCCCACCGCCTGGTGCGCTATCCGGGAGACTCCGGCGAAGGTCTCCGGCGGCAGCACCGTCTGGAAGATGCGCAGCATGTTCTCGCGGTCGTCGTCGCCGATCAGCGGGAACAGCCAGGCGATGAACGCCGGCTGACGCTCGGGAGGGATCTCCCCGGCCATGATGCCGACGGCCCTGCCTTGGTCGGGCACCGGGACGCGCTCGCGGACGACGCGGTAGAGGTGCGTGTCCTCCTTGTCGAGGTGGACGTCGAGGAAGTACCTGAACGCGTGAGCGGCCCTGGCCGTGGCCAGGACGTCCCCGGCGCCGACCGCCTCGTCGAGCGCGTCGAAGGCCGCGTCGAGGGCGCGGTGGTCCTTCTCGTAAGCCTCGGCGACCAGCGGCGCCACCTGCTCGACGAGCGGGAAGATGGCGATCTCCTCCCCGTGGGCGTGCGTCGCCAGGACCTGCTGGCAGTACCGGTACCGCTCCAGATCGGCCTCGCGGCCCGGCTCGCCGCGTGCGGCCGCGGCCGCCGCGGCGTCGATGCCTTGCATGTCCCTGCGGAACGCGTTGTGGATGGCCGTGATCGCATCCAGCGGGCCTGCCATGGTGGTCTCCCCTCTCGCTCGACCGGTGGTCGCGCGGTACCTACCCGCACGAGACGCCTGCCGGACCGTTGCGTGACCTCGCCCGCCGGCGCGGCTCGGCGTGTCCGGCGAGCGCGTCGCGGTGACGCCGCCCGCGCTGAGGTCAGGCCTTGGGGCCCCGCCCTCACGCGCGCGGCGGCAGCACCCTCGTGTAGTCCCTCACGACCTTCACGAGACCCAGCACGATCACCGGCCCCATGGTGAAGGTGCCGATCAGCGCCGGCTGCACCATCCCCGGGTCGAGCCAGCTCATCTCGAGCAGGCCCCAGATGAACGTGTAGTACATGTAGCCGTAGATGAGCCACGGCACGATGTTGACGAGCTTGCCGCTCACCCTGTCCGGCCGCCGGAACAGCAGGCAGAACAGGAAGAGGATCGTGAAGGGCACGAACGTCCACCCGATGAAGTTGGTGATGGGGATCCCCCCGGACCCCTTCCACACGAGCAGCCCGGGCAGGTAGTCGCCGCCGTCCCACCACCAGAACGGCTTGACGCCGTTGACCTGCATCCAGAGGCCCGAGACGCAGAAGGGGTCGGCGATCAGGTCCCAGGCGCAGACGATCATCGCC
>CAIXSE010000606.1 GCA_903921965.1 uncultured Thermoleophilia bacterium
GCCGCGGCGGCCACGGCGGGATCGACGAAGTTGCGGCCGTCCACGAGCAGCGGCCGGGCCATGAGAGCGGCGGCGGCGGCCCAGTCCAGGCGCGCGAACTCCGGCCACTCCGTGACCAGCACGGCGGCGTCGGCGCCTTCGAGCGCCTCGAGCGGCTCGCCGGCGATGGCGACGCCGGGGAACAGCGGGTGCTCGCCCGCGGCGATCATGGGGTCGTAGGCGCGCACCGTCATGCCCTCGTGGATGAGGCGGCCGGCGAGCACGATGGAGGCCGCCTCGCGCAGGTCGTCGGTCTGGGGCTTGAACGTGAGACCGAGCAGCGCGACCGTCTTGCCGCGCAGCTGCCCGAGGTGCTGCTTGAGCTTGCCCACGACGCGGCGTTTCTGCAGCGCGTTCACCTCGATGACCGCGTTGAGCAGCTGGAAGTGGTACCCGCTGTTGCCGGCCAGCTGCTTGAGCGCCTGCACGTCCTTGGGGAAGCAGGAGCCGCCGTACCCGATGCCCGCCTGCAGGAAGTGGGGACCGATGCGGTGGTCCAGCCCCATTCCCCGGGCCACGGTGCGCACGTCGGCGCCGACCTGTTCGCACACGTTGGCGATCTCGTTGATGAACGAGATCTTGGTGGCGAGGAACGCGTTGGAGGCGTACTTGATCATCTCGGCCGTGGCGACGCTGGTGCGTACCACGTCGGTGTCGATGCCGCGGTAGAGCGCCTCGACGGCGTCGCCGTCCTCCCGCGACGAGGCGCCGATGACGATGCGGTCGGGCTCGAGGAAGTCCTGGATGGCCGCGCCCTCGCGGAGGAACTCGGGGTTGGACGCGTAGGTGATGCCGGTGGCGCCCAGGGCCTCGAGGTCGGCCATGACCTTCTCACCGGTGCCGACCGGGACGGTGCTCTTCATCACCAGGAGACGACGGCCGCCGCGGCGCGCGATCTCCGAGGTGGCGAACTGCACGCGGGAGAGGTCGGCGTCGCCCGACGGCGACGGCGGCGTGTCGACGGCGATGAAGAGGACCTCGCACGCCTCGAGGAGCTCGTCGTACGACGTGGTGAACGACAGGCGCGACGCGTTGTCGTCGACGAGCTTGTCCAGGCCGGGCTCGTAGATGGGCACCTCGCCGCGGCGGAGCCGCTCGACCTTGCCGGCGTCGACGTCCATGCAGACCACGTGGTGACCCAGATGGGCGAAGCAGACGGCCGAGACCAGGCCGACGTAGCCCGTGCCGACGACACCGATAGGAGCAGTGGGACACATGGCGAGGAGCACCTCCAAAGGGTGGGCGGAGAGTTCCGGCCGAAGTCTACCACAGGGGTCTGAGGGCTCCCCGGCGGCCCGAGCGGCTAGCGGCGCACCGCCCTCTGCAGTTCGTAGCGCGCCTCCGGGCTGGTCGGATTGAGAGCCAGGGCGTGCTTGAGGGCCGCGACCGCCGCCCTGCGGTCGGCGAACGCCGTGAGCAGGAGCTTGCCCTCGCGGTAGTAGGGCTCCCAGTCGTCCGGCTGCAGCCGCTGCGCCTCGCGCAGCACCTGCAGCGCGTCGCGGTTGCGGCCCATCTGCTGGAGCACGGACGCCTCGATCAGCAACGGGTCTATCGCGAGGGGGTCGAGGCGGGCGGCGCGCCGCGACGAAGCGAGCGCGTCGTCGAGCCGGCCGGTGCCGGCCGCCGCGAGCGCCGACTCCTGCGCCCGCGTGGAGAGGTACGGGACGAGCCAGCTGAGGGCGAGCAGCACGAGAGCCGCGCTCGCCGCGGCACGCAGGGGCAGGATGACGCCCGGCCGGAGGCGGGCGACGCCCGCCGGCCTCGCGTCGCCGGAAGGACCGTCCCGGCGCAGCATGGCCTGGCCGGCGGGGGAGTCCGGGGGCGGCCCGGTCTCGATGGCGGACAGCGCCGCCGAGGCGGGCTCCGGCGGCTCGCCGGCCCCCGGGCCGAGCGGAGCACCCACGTCTTCGCCGGGCGCGCCGGGGACGGAGCGCCCGGGCGGACGAGGGTCGGCGAGCGCCCCGTCGTCCCGCAGTTCCTGCTCGTCCCGCCGCGTGGTCAGGTAGGTGGAACACGTCGCCGCGAACAGGAAGAAGACGACGCCGACCGCCGCCATGTCCCAGTCCCAGTCCCACGAGATGTGCACGACGTAGGCGACGAGGCCCGCCTGCATGGCGACGATCAGCGGCCGCATCCTGTCCCGGCGGTCGGCGAACGGGTTGCGGACGGCGGCCGCGAGGACGAGCGCCACCGCCGCCGCGAAGAGGCCCAGCCCGACCACGCCGAGCTCGCTCAGCACGTTGAACCACTGGCTGTGGGCGTGCTTGACGACACCCCCTGTCCGGAACCGCTCGTGCGTGAACACGAAGGTGCCCGCTCCGGTGCCGAGCGTCCCGGTGGAGCGCGACTGCAGGATCGCCTCGCGCCACAGCGGCGGCCGTCCGGTGTTCATGGAGACCAGGCGGGAGGCGCCCTCAGCGGACTTGGTCTGGTCGTCACCCGCCACGAACGTGTGCAGGCGTTCCTTGAACCAGGCGGTGCCGCCGCGCGGCTGAAGGTAGCTCCACGAGCCCGCCGCGGCGGCGCCCACAAGGACGACGACGACGGCGACCCCCGCGGCGAGCGGGACCCACCGCGGCCAGGGGACGAGGCGGTGGACGAGCGCCGCCACGAGCTGGACGACGGCCGTGACGGCGAGGGCGACAAGCACCCAGCGCAGCAGCACGTGGCCCTGCGCGGTGCGGAGCGCGTCGTCGGTGGTGGCCGCGAAGAGTGTGGCCAGCCCCCGGACGTGCCAGATCACGGCGGCGGCCGGCACGGCGACGGCCGCGAGACTCACGAAGCTGGCGAGGCGGGTGGTCGTGAACGCGAAGTACGCCACCAGGGCCACGGCCAGCGCGACCCAGCCGCCGCGCGACAGCGTGAAGAAGAACGTGAACACGAGCGGCACCCCGGCCGCGGCGGCCAGGACACGCCACGCCGGGTGGGCGGCGCGGTCGCCGGCGAGCGCGAGGGCGACGACGAGCCCGAGCACCATCACCAGCGCCAGGACGTTCCAGTAGCCGATCGGGCTGTCGAGCCGCGCGTACCTGTGCGCGTGGGTGACGACATCGGGGAGGACCTTGCCGAGCAGCGCGTACACGCCGACCGCCACGCTGACGACGAGGAAGCCGCAGCCGGCGACCCGGAGCTGGAGCCGGCCCGCCGGCGTGAGCCCGACGACGGCGAGCACGGCGAGGTAGAGGGCGGCCACATCGAAGGCGACCCAGGTACGGTCGGGGCCGAAGGACCACAGCACCGAGAGCCCGGCCCAGGCCACGAACAGCCCATACACCGCCAGCGCCACGAGGAACAGGGCCGGCGGCCGCGTGCGACGCCGCAGGAGCCAGACCCAGACGGCGGCTGACAGAAGGTAGACGATCGCGACCGGGGCGCTGCGCGCGAAGATGTAGCCGCCGGAGAGGAAAGAGAACACGCCGGCGCACGCGACCGTCAGCGCGAACGGCACGACGTCGACGACGCGGCTCGCGCCGGGCGCCTTCGGGCCGGCCATGTGTACGTCCCTCACCATCGTGGGCAGTATAGCCGGACAGGCGTGGGATGGCCGGAAGACAGCCCCCCTCGCCGGCGCCGCGCGGCAAGACTGCGTATGGCATTGACGGCGCGCGGATGATATAAGCAGGTGAATGGCCCGGCCACAGCGGCCGGAGTATGTGCTGTGAGGGGGGGTGAAAACATGAAGGTCAAGTTCCTAAGCGTGCTCGTGGTGGCCCTGCTCCTCCTTCTGGTGTTCTCCGCAGTCGCCATGGCGGTCTCCCAGGCCACCATCGACGCGATCATCGCGGACGCACAGGACGGCACCATCGACGGCAATTGGACCGCCGAGGAGATCCAGGCCGCCCTCGCCTACGTGCAGGACAACCCCACGCTCGACCAGTACAGCGAGATCCAGGGAGTCCTGGAAGACTATCTCGCCAGTCTGCAGGCGCCGGGCGAGCAGGGTGGTGAGCTCGCCTTCACCGGCAGCGAGGTGTTCGTCATCCTCGGCGCCGGTCTGGGCCTCATCGGCGGCGGTCTGTTCCTGCGTCGCCGCCTCACCGCCTAGACTCCCGCGTCATGATGTTCCGCCACGAAGCGCCCCCTCTGGGGGCGCTTCGTCGTTCTGCTACCTGACGACGAGCGTGAGCGGAGCCGTGCTCCCGGGGTCGGCGACGACCGCCGACGCGGGCAGCCCGAGGTCGCCGGCGAGCGAGAGCGCGGCGCGGCGCAGGCCCGGATGGAAGTACACGGCATCCGCGGACGGCGCCGGCGCCCAGGCGTCGTCCGTCGCCGGGCGTGCCTTGTAGCCCCAGGTCCGCAGGCGGTCCACCAGACCGGTCACGACGCCGGGCGGCGACGCCACGGCCACCTCGGTGCGCCGGCGGGCCGCGAACGAGAACCCGAGCCGCGTCGACACCAGGCGAGGCGCGAGCGTTCCCGGCCGGCAGGCACGCACGAGCGTGGCCACGTTGGCGCGCGCCGCACGCACGGCCTGCACGGCCGCCGCCGGCTCCGTCGCCGGCCGCACGGCCGGCGTCGCCAGCGGCGCGACCGGCTGGCGGGCGGCGGCCACGGCGACACGAAGCTGCTGTTCGAGGTCGGTGACCGCGGCGCCCGTCGCCACCGTGGTGTTCGTCTCGACCGGGAACGGCTGGCTGACCACGGCGGGCAGCCAGTTGATGCGCAGCGCCGCGCCGAGGACACGCAGCGACGTGGCCGCCTCCGCCGCCTCGTCCGCGGAAGACACGACGGGCGGACCGACGAGCACGGCGAGCGGCCGCCAGGACCGCGCCGCGGTCACGGTGCGGGCGGCGAGGCGCGGCCAGGAGCTCACGGTGATCGCCTTCACGGCCACGGGCGCGCCGGCCGACACCGCCAGGCGGCGGCGCACCTCGCGCACGTACGCGGCTGCGGCGGCCCGCCTGCCCGGCAGCACCACGAGCACGCGGGCCGGCACGGCGACGCGCGTGACCAGCGGCTGGGACGCCGTCGGGAGCAGGCCGGCGTCAAGCCGGCGGCGCAGGGCAGCGGCCGCATCCGGGTCAACGCGCCACGCCGACCCGCCGCGGCTCGTCTCCACGAGCGCCGCGGCGGCGCACGCTCCCGCCTGCGAGGGCGGCAGCTTCTTGAAGGTCGTGGCCAGCGACGTGGCCTGCTGCAGGTCCATGCCGGTGCGGATGTGGCCGAAGCCCAGGACGTAGTTGGCGAAGCCGATGATGCTCGTCCTGCCCCACGGCACGCGCATCAGGTTCCGGACCAGCAGGCCCGTCTGCAGGCGCCACGCCCGGGCCTGGCCCGCGCTGCCGTCCCAGGCCGCCGCGCCGTCGAGGTACTGCGCGACGCGGGCGCCGCCCGGCTGCGCGGGCTCGGCGGCGGACAGTGCCATGCGCAGCGCCTCGCCGTCCAGCGTCAGCCACGCGTCCATGCGGACGCCCACGGCCTGCCCCAGGGCGGTGCTCGCGGCGGCCGGCCCGGCCACGTCGGCCATCCGCGCGAGCGGCATGAACCCGGCCCCCGCCAGGAAGCCCTCGGAGGCCGGCGCGACGACGACGGCGGCGACCGATGGGGCTTCGTGGTCGACGTGCACCCACACGACGGCCTCACAGGCGTCGTCGCGCCCGGTCAGCGCGAAGACGGCGACGTCGGTCGGCGACGGCGGAGCGAGCTCGACCGCGGGCGGCGGACCGACGACCTTGTGCCAGGGGCCGGGCGTGGCCAGGAGGATGACGACGCCGAGGGCGACGAGGACGCCGAGCACGAGGGCGGCCCACGGGTCCAGGCGCGCCAGCACCGCGCGCAGCAGTCTCACTTCACGGGCTTGCAGGACGTCGCGAGGCCCAGCATGACGTCGTTGGAGAGTTCGTTGGAGAGGGTGTTGAGCACCCAGTAGAGGGCGCCGCCACGCTTCCAGGCCACCATGTGGAGGTGGTCGCCCTGGTAGAACAGCATGTACTTCTGGCCCTTGATGGTCTGCACGTCGGTCGGATCCTCGATGGCCGGCGGGTCGGTCCAGCGCAGGGCCTGGATGCTCCAGTAGCCTCCGAGCGGTGTGCGCGCCACAGCGACGGCGGCACGGGTCCCCTTGCCGTTCAGGTTGGGGACGCTGTACTTGCGGAACTCGTCGTACACCGAGCCGCTCGGCCAGGCGGTCGGCATCTCCAGACGGAGCGGCGTCTGCTGCGCCAGCGCCTTCCACGAGGCGGCGTCGTACCGCACGTTCTTCTCGAGCGTCTGCTGCGGCTGCTCCACCGTGGTCTGCGGAAGGTCCAGGACACCGTCGAAGGACGACGTGACCATGACCTGGATGCCGTCCGCCACACCCGGCGCGCGCGCTGCGACCTGGACCTCGGACGGCGAGAACATCGCCGCGATCGCCTTCGCCGGCCGCTCCAGGTAGGCGGGCGCGTACACCATCGTCGTCGTGCCCGGGAAGGACGGGTCGTCGGGCCCGACCTCGGCCTTGTACCCC
>CAIXSE010000607.1 GCA_903921965.1 uncultured Thermoleophilia bacterium
AGCGGCGGCGCTGGTCGTCCTTGAAGTACTCGATCTCGCCGCCGCAGTGGGGACAACGGACGTCGAAGATGTCGTCCGGCGTCCAGTTGCTGCGGTCCTGGCCGGGACACCTGTGGATGTCCATGACTCCTCCTCGCGCGGTCGGCGCGCCCGCGTACGCTGTGATGGTCGTACAGTAACAACGTACCACGCCGGGAGGCCGGCCAGTCTTGACGATGCTCAAGAGGCACCCCGGCGCGAACGGCCGAAGCGACGACGGGCCGGGTCGCGCCGGCCGGGAAGGGGAGGCGGGAGATGGACGGCCGGGAGACGCCGGCACCGCTGGTGAAGCCGCTCGGCGTCGCCCCGCCGCAGGCGGCGCCGCCGCGCCCCGCCGGCGCGCCGAAGGCCCGCCGGCCGCACGTCTCGCGCCGCACGCTGGTCGTCGCCGCGGTAGCTGTAGCCGCGGCGCTCGCCATCTGGTTCTTCTTCATCCGCGACACCGGGAACCCGTTCGCGGGCACCTGGCAGGCGCCCGGCGGCGCGCCCATCGCCGGCACGGTCACCATCGCCGGTCCGGGGCGGCACATCGAGGTGACGTTCAGCGGGAGCACGGCGGCGGCCGGCGCCCAGTCATTCACCGTGCGTGCCCACAAGGACGGCGAGGACCTCGTGATCACGGCGGAAGACTTCGCCGACGCCGCCGGCGACGTGGCCGACGCCGAGCGCGTGCGCAACACCTTCGCGGCGTTCGTCAAGGACTTCCGCCTCGTGTTCAGGAAGCGCGACGCCGCCCACCTCGAGCTGACCGTGGAGGGCACGTTCGTCGGCGTCATCAAGGTGAGCCTCGCCGAGCGCTCCGTCCTCCTCACCAAGGTAGACTGACCGGGTGATGACCGGCGCCCCGAGCCACATCCGCCCCGCCACCAGGGGCGACCTCCCCGAGATCCTCGACCTGCTCGTCGCCTGCGACGTGGCGACCATGGGCGTCCCCGATACCGCCGCGAGCGATATCGAGGAGGACTGGAACCTGGCAGGCTTCGACCTCGCGCGGGACACATGGCTGGCAGAGGGCACGCAGGGAGTCTCGGGCTACGCCTACGCCGGCGACCAGCGCCACACCGGCGAGCTCGAGTGCGGTGTGTGGGTCCACCCGGAGCACGACGAGCCCGAGCTCGCGGGCAGGCTCCTCGCCCTGGCGGAGCGTCGCGGCGGCGAGGTCGCGGTGGACCGCGCCTACGCCGCCGCCACACTCAACATCTTCTGCATCAGCCTCGACAAGGCCAAGCGCGACCTGCTCCGTCGCCGCGGCTACCGCGTGCGTCGCACTATCTACCGCATGGGCATCGACCTCACCGGGGACACGGTCGTCGAGCCACCGCCTCCGGGCATCGAGATCCGCCCGTTCCGCGAAGACCAGGCCGAGACCATGCGCGCCACCCTGAACGAGGCGTTCGCCGACCACTTCCGCCAGAGCGAGGAGCCGTTCGAGGCCTGGCGGCAGCGCCTGCTCGAGCGCCCCGACTTCGACCCTGACCTGTGGGCCATAGCCTGGGACGGCGACGAGCCGGCCGGCGCACTGCTGTGTTTCGACCACGACGACCTCGCCTACGTGCAGGGCCTCGGCGTGCGCGAGCCCTGGCGGCGCCGGGGCCTGGGCCTGGCGCTGCTGACCTGGCTGTTCGAGAGGCTGGCCGCGCGAGGGCAGCTGCGCGTGGAGCTCGGCGTCGACGCGGAGGACGAGCGCCGGCCGCTGAGCCTGTACGAGCGCGCCGGCATGCACGTGACGTTCACCTACGAGTTGTACGCCAGAGACCTGGTGGGGGCCTGAGCCGTGGCCGGGGACGAGGCGCCCACCACGGCTGCACCGCCGGCGAGGCTGGTGCGGCCCGCGCGCCCGGACCTGGACGTGGTGGTCCGTGTGCCCGGCTCCAAGAGCATCACCAACCGGGCGCTGCTGCTCGCCGCGCTCGCGGACGGCGCCTCGACGCTGCGCGGCGTGCTCGACGCCGACGACACGGCCGCGTTCGCCGGCGGCGTGCGCGCGCTCGGCGTCCCGGTCGAGCCGGCGGGGCCGGACGCGTGGCGCGTGCGGGGCGCCGGCGGGCC
>CAIXSE010000608.1 GCA_903921965.1 uncultured Thermoleophilia bacterium
AGCCCGCCGGCCCACACGAACCCCGCGGCGTCCGCGAAGTTGCGGCAGATCTCGAGCGCCACGTCGTTGTGCTCCGGCTCGGCGAACCCGCACTGCACGACGGCCGCAAAGGAGGCGGGGTCGCCGGCCTCGGAGTCCGGCGCGACGGTGCGCGCTGCCGCGACCAGCTCCAGGGCGCGGGTCACCGGCGCCGGCAGGCTGTCCACGTACAGCGGAAGGGAAAGGATGACGAAGTCGGCGGCGGCCACCTCGGCCAGCAGGGCGCGGGTACCCTCCTCCGTCTTCAGCGCCCTGACGATCCTCACCCGGCGGCTCTCCACGCCGTGCCCGGCGAGGCGCGCCAGGAGGTGGTCGCCGATGGACGACGACGAGCTGGCGCCGCCCTTGGGGCTGCCCACGAGCACGAGGGCACTGTGCGGAGTCCTCATGCCACGACCTCCTTCGCGCCGGCCGGCGCTGCCCCGGCCTCGGCCAGCAGCCCGGACACCTGCAGGCGGAGTTCCCGGTCGCCGGTGCCCTGCTCCACGACGCCGGCCGCCCACCGCGGCGGCCGCATGTTGAGCGTGTTGCGCTCGACGAGGCGGCGGAACGTCTGCGCCTCGGCCCCCTCGGCCGCCCCCTTCGGCACCACGCCCACCACCAGGAGGTCCTGCCGGTGGTCGTAACGCAGGGGGTGCCGCGTCTCGTCTCCCTCCTTGATCAGGAACGGGAGGAGGATCGGGATGATGTGGTCCAGCGCCCGCTTGAGCGTGGACGAGTACCCGCCGAACGTGACCGGCGTGAGGAACACCCAGAGGTCGGCGTGCTCGGCGCGCTCGGCGACCTCGTGCCCGGCGTCCTTGTGCGCGCACTCGCCGGGCGTCTTGACCCAGCAGGTGAAGCAGCCGGTGCAGTACGCGATGTCGGCGTCGCGCAGGGTCCAGTCGTCCACGGCCCAGCCGCCGGCGGTCAGGCCGTCGAGCAGCGCGCCGTGCAGCGACGCGAGGGTCGCGTCGCTCTCGTCGGCGCGCCCGTCGAGGAGCAGCGCCCTCCTGCCTTGCGGCTCGCTCATGTGGTCTCCTTCGTGGCCGCGTCGTCGTGGCGGCCGCCGACGCCCTCCCCGGCACCGTCGAGCGGTTCGGGCTGCCAGTGCTCGCCGCCCGCCCGCGGCCCGGCCGGCAGCCCTTCGAGCGTCGCGATGGTCTCGTCGCACCAGGCGACGTACGCCGCGCTGATGTGCTGCCCGCAGCTCACCGTGGTGCGCCAGTAGGGCGCCGGCGGGCTCGGATCGTCGCGCAGGTGCTCGTCGTAGTGCGCGTACCGCGCGAGCAGTTCCTCGTTCTCGGCGCGGAAGGCGCGGACGTGCTCGAGCATGACCTCGGGCCCGGCCTCCCAGCCGTGGAACAGCTTGAGCAGGACCTCCACGCGCTCCCTCTGCGGCTCGAGCGACTGGGCCAGCCAGCGCCGCATCTCGTCGCGTCCGGCGTCGGTGATCGTGTACACGTGGCGGTCGGGGCGGCCCGGGTTGCTCTCGACCGCTCGCGTCGCCAGACCCTCGTAGACCAGGCGCTTGAGGATCGGGTAGATGTGCCCGTAGCTCTCGCTCCAGAAGTGGCCCAGGCTCTGCTCGTAGATCTGCCGGATGTCGTAGCCCGAGAGCGGCCCGTACCCGAGCATGCCGAGCACCGCGTACTTCGTCTTGTTCTCCCGGGGCATCGACCCTCCGCCTCGTCGCCTATGACGGACATTACTATATCCTTGTGATATATATCAGTCAAGTATTCTCGAGAGGGGAATGCCGCGGCGGCGGGTACAAGGGCTCCGAAGGCTCGAGCCGACCACCAGGAGGGAACCATGGGGTTCTTCGACAAGGCGAAGCAGATGGCCGAGGAGGCCGCCGCGAAGGCGAAGGAGACCGCCGCCGACCTGCAGGGGAAGGCGGCGCCCACGCTGGACAAGGCCAAGGCGAAGGCGGCCGAGTACGGCGAGGCGGCCAAGCCGACCGTCGAGCAGCTCAAGACCGACGCCGCGGGGCTCGCAGACAAGGCGAAGCCCCACCTCGAGCAGGCCAAGCAAGAGGCGTCCGACCTGGCCCAGAAGGCCAGCGACGCACTGAAGAAGTAGGCGCGGGGGCGTGCGCCACGAGGCGGTGAACCCGAGGCGCGGGCACCCCGCGCGGCGAAGGTCCGCGTGAGCCTCAGCGCGCTCGACCTCGCCGCGCTCGGCTTGGCGGCCGTCGCCGGCGGGGCGGTCAACGCCCTGGCCGGGGGCGGGACGCTGATCACGTTCCCCGCCCTCATCGCCGTGGGCGTCCCCACGCTGAACGCCAACACAACGAACACGGTCGCCCTGGTGCCCGGCTACCTCGGCGGCACCATCGGCCAGCGCGCGGACCTCGGCGGCCAGCGCCGGCGTGTGTGGGCGATGCTCGTGCCGGCGGTGGCCGGCGGGCTGCTCGGCGGCGCGCTGCTGCTGCTCTCCGGCGAGAAGCTCTTCGGCCTGCTGGTGCCGTGGCTCATCCTGCTGGCCACGGCGCTGCTCGCGGCCGAGCCGTGGCTCAAGAAGACGGCCGTCGGCCGGCTCCGCGCACACGAGGCGGACGGTCGTGCCGGCCCGGCCGGCGTGCTCGCCGCGTTTACCGGCGCCGTGTACGGAGGCTACTTCGGCGCCGGCCTCGGCATCATCCTGCTGTCGCTGTTCTCGCTGGTCCTGCCGGACTCGCTGAAGCGCGTGAACGCGCTCAAGCAGGCGGTCTCGTTCTTCGCCAACGCCTCCGCGGCGGTGCTCTTCGCCTCCATGGGCGGCGTCGTCTGGAGCGCCGCCGCCGTGATGGCCGCCGGCGCGCTCGCCGGCGGCTCGCTCGGCGGCCGCTTCGCCACGCGCGTGCACGCCGGCACCCTGCGCGCCGTCGTCATCGCCCTGGGCGTCGTCATCGCCGTCGTCTACTTCGTCAAGTGACGGGCGCGGCGCGCCGGGTACAGTGGAGGCAGACCGCCACACCACAGAAGACGGGAGGCATCATGGGCATCACCGAGAAGGCCAGGCAGGTCGCGGCGGACGCCAGGGAGAAGTCGGGACCGGCGCTCGAGAAGGCCAAGGCCACCGCCGCCGACCTGAGCGAGAAGGCCAGGCCCACGACCGACAGGGCGAAGGCCGAGGCCGCCGAGATCGTCGAGAAGGCCAAGGCCGAGGCCGCGGAACTGCTGGAGAAGGCCAAGAAGGAGGCGGCGGAGCTCCTCGACAAGGCCCAGAAGGAGGCCAACGAGCTCATCGCCAAGGCCAAGGACAAGCTGAGCTGACCCGGTGAGCGACGCCCTCTCGCCGGGTCCCGACGGGCTGCTGCGCTGCTTCTGGGCGGTCGGCGGGGCGCCGGAGTACGTCGCCTACCACGACGACGAGTGGGGCAGGCCAGTCCTCGGCGACGACCTCCTCTTCGAACGTCTGACGCTCGAGGCGTTCCAGTCCGGGCTCTCGTGGCTCACGATCCTGCGCAAGCGGCCGGCGTTCCG
>CAIXSE010000609.1 GCA_903921965.1 uncultured Thermoleophilia bacterium
CCGTCCTCGCCGTACGCGACGCCGTCGCCTTCCGCCTCTCCCGACACGCTCGACGCCGACCTCGCGTCCGCCCGCACCCAGGCGGCCCAGGTCCGCGCGGAGGTCGCCGACCTCGACCACCAGACCGAGATCCTCATCGAGAAGTACAACCTCGCGCGCGCGCAGCTCGACGACCTCAACGCCCAGCTCATCGCCATGCGCGGCGACCTCGCGCGCGCGCAGATGCAGCTCGACATCGCCCGCTCGGTCCTCGGCGAGCGCATGGCCGACATCTACAAGAACGGCGGCCTCAGCGTGTTCGACATCATCCTCGGCGCCGGCGACCTCACCGAGATCGACACGCAGATCGACTACTTCCAGCAGATCAGCCAGGCAGACCGCGACACGGTGGCCGGCATCGAGAAGCTCGAGGGCAACGTCACCCACCTCACAGAGCAGATCGAGGACGACCGCGCCGAGGCGCTGCGCAAGGAGCAGGAGCTCCGCGCACGGCGCGCCGACGTCGAAGACCGCCTGGCCCAGCGCCGCGCCATCCTCGCCGACCTCAACGCCCGCGTGAAGACCCTCGTGCGCGAGCAGGAACTGCGCGACGCCGCCGCCTCGCAGCTGCTCGCCGACGCGGCCGGGGTCGACATCGACAAGATCAACGGCACCGACGCCCAGCTCGCGCTCATCCGGGAGACCATGAAGTACCTGGGCATCCCGTACGTCTGGGCGGGGGCCACGCCCGCCGGCGGGTTCGACTGCTCCGGCCTCGTCATGTACGTGTACGCCAAGTTCGGCGTGCAGTTCCCGCACGGCGCCACCATGCAGGCCTACCAGGGAACGCCGGTACCCGCCGACCGTATCCAGCCGGCCGACCTGGTGTTCTTCGGCACGCCGGCGTTCTACCACCACGTGGGCATCTACATCGGCAACGGCCTGTTCATCGAGGCGCCGCACACCGGCGACGTCGTCAAGGTCAGCCCGCTGGCCGGCCGCGGCGCCGCGCTGTTCTGCCGGTACCCGATCCGCCTGCAGCCGGGGCACTGACGCCGCCCCGTCTGTCGCGCGCCTCCGCGAAGCGGTAGACTCCCGTCCGTGGACCACTTCACCGGCATCTACCTGCTCGTCGTCGGGCTCGTGTGCTTCGTTGTCGTCCTGGGGTTCGCGGCACACTTCGCGCTCAAGGCGTGGCGGCTCATCAGGCGGGGCTACCGCATCTCGAAGGTCGCGCTCCCGCTCGCCGAAGGCCTGGCGCTCCGCGCCGAGGACCTCACCAAGCTGACCTACCACCTCGGTCAGAAGGTCGACACCATCGCGCTCAACCTCGAGGACCTCGACCGCTCGGTGCACCGCCTGACCATCCTGCTGCAGGCGTTCAGCCAGAGCACCCGGCCGTACCGCAAGGTCTGGGACTACCTGGGGCTCTGAGCGCAGCGCGATCGCCGACGCGTCGCGCGGTCAGACCGTCGTGTCGAGCAGCTCGTTGTGCGGCACCGGCGCCACCTCGGGAAGCTCGCCCCACCCGCGGATCTCGTAGTACTCGCGCAGCATGTACTCCATCTCGCTCTGCGGGAACGTCCAGCCGTTGTCCTCGCGCGGAGCGTCCGAGACCCA
>CAIXSE010000610.1 GCA_903921965.1 uncultured Thermoleophilia bacterium
GGTCAACTCCAACTCCAAAGTGTTCAGCTTTCGACCGGCGAACCTGGAGGCGCTCGCGATGCAGCACCGGTGTGTGCGTCGGTTGCACATAGGCGTGCTTCTCGCCGTCCATCTTTGCGACGCGAACCCGCCTCAGCCACTCGTGCTCGCTGCTGCCCGTGACGGACAGGCAAGGGAACTCGCAGCCCAGATAGGCGCCCCACTGCTCTGCACCCGTACCATGCGCGAGCGCATGTCGCTCCGACACGGTCCTCTTGCGGCCGGCAGGGGCGTTGTGTGGCAGGCAAGGTGCCTCGATTCGCGACCCGCCACTGTCGTACATCTGGTTCGCCGGCTCTTGACAACGGGATCGAGGGATTGGATCCCGGCCGACGAGAACGCTCCTCCAGGTGCTAGAGGCGCTTTGGGGGCGCAGCATCGCCGACAGCGTCGTCTCTGGCGAGGGCACTGACCAGACACCGACGTTCACCTGCGTCAGCTATTGTCGAGGCCTGGACCGTAGACCGACGCAAAGCCGCCACTCACCAGGCTCGCTTACATTGGACGCTGCGGGTTGAAGGCCTCGGAACCAGCCCCGTACGCACGAAGGGCAGGCGCCCCCTGGGGGTGGACGCCTGCCCTCGTGGCACGCCGCGTCTTCGGAAGGGAGGTCAGCCCCCGAGACCCGCGGCCGGAAGCGTGAGAAGGAAGACGAGCAGCACGGCGAACCCCACCACGAGCGCCGAGCCCAGGGCGAACAGCAGGGCCATCATGCTCATGTCGCGGGTGGCGGCCTCTACCTGGACCTTCGGCGGGTGGTGCCGGCTGTGCATCGCGTTCATCGTCTGCCCCTTGTCCCCTCGTCCGCGTCGCCGCGGACCACTGGTCTCCTGCACGAAGATGCATCGGTACGGCGCCGCTCGGAGAAATGAGGCGCCGTACCCATTCACAACGGGAAGGCGAGGCTGTGGCGCGCTTTCTGAGCCTGCGCGCGCGGGCGCGTAGACGAACGTCCCACGCGCCCGGGCGGGCGCGAGCTCCAGCCGCCGGCCGGCCTGATGATCCCGAAGATCACCCGGCGGCCGACCAGCGTCACCCGGTCGCGCGCACGAACGTCATCCCCTGCGGGGAAGCGTCAACCGCGACGCACCTGACGCCGCCATCTACACTCACACGGAGGAGCCGGCGGCATGTGTCGGTCGACGACGTCATTCGCGTGCTTGACTCCCGCACACGAAGCGCCGAGGTCCCGGAGCGGGCACCGCACGCGACCGCCGGCGCGCACGGCGCGTCGATGCTCCGGCGCTGGCGCCGCGCCCGAATAAACGTATAATCATGTTAGCGATATGTATCGGTTTCGTATCACAGAAGAGACAGGTCGCTGTCTTGAGCGCATCGAGGAGTTGCGCCTGCAACTCGACCGCGGCACGCCCCTGCCGCGACTCTGGCTGGGGCGCACGCGGCGAGACGTCGAGGCCGAGGCGGTGGCGGCCTCGACGAGTCTCGAGGGCGTGCCCGTCACGGTGGACGAGGCACGTCGCATCCTGGCCGGCGACCGTCCGCCATCGGTGAGCCCGCACGACGCCGCACTCGTCGAGGGCTACCGCGAGGCCATGCGCTACGTGCTCGGGCGAGCCGACGATCCCAACTTCGTCTGGCACACCGAGCTCCTTCTCGCTCTTCACCACCGCATCCTGGCGGGCTCGCGCTCCGACGAGGCAGGGCGGTTGCGCACCGTGCAGAACTGGCTCACTCACACGGCGACCGGCGAGGCCGTGTACCTGCCACCTGCCGCCGCCGCGGTGCCGGGGCTGCTCGACGACCTCACCGGCTGGCTGCGGACCACCGAGACGCCGGCCGCGGTGACCGCGGCTCTGGCGCACGTGAGCCTGGCCGGCATCCACCCCTTCCGCGACGGCAACGGCCGGGCGGCCCGCATCGTCGCCTCCCTGGTGATGTACCGCGCGGGGTACCAGTCGCCCACGTTCACCAGCCTGGAAGAATGGTGGGGCCGTCATCCGGACGCCTACTACGAGGCATTCGCCTGCCTCGGTGAGACGTGGAACGGGGAGAGCGACGTCACGCCGTTCATCGACGTGCACGTGCGCGCACAGGTGACGCAGGTGGAGGCCCTGTCGCTGCGCAACGCGGTCGAGAGAGCGCTCTGGACGGTGATCGAGGACGTCGCGACGCTCGATCTCGGCCTTGCCGCACGCACCGCCAACGCACTGTTCGACGGCCTTCACGCGAGGGAGATCACCAACCGCTACTACCGCGGGCTGGCCGACGTCTCGCAGGTGACGGCGTCGCACGACCTCGCCAAGCTGGCCGCATCGGGACTCCTGGAGGCGCGAGGAGCCGGGCGGTCGGCTCACTACGTGGGCACCGACCGCCTCATCGACACGGTGGCGCAGGCGATCGGCGTGCCCGCCGAGCGCGTGGCCTCGGGGTCAGACCTCGCCCAGCGCCGCAACGACCTGCTGGCGGCCGTCGCGGAGCGCCTGCACGTCAGCTCTCGCCCCTAGGCCCGACGAGCCCGGCTCGCTCCACCGCCTCTGCGGGGGTGAGGACGTCACGCCACCCGCGGACGGCATCCAGCAGTCGCCGGTCGCCGCTGACCAGCACCGACACCGGCTCCCGCGCCAGAAGTCGCACGACGTGTTCGTCTCCAGGCGGACAGACCGGCGCGGGGTCGTCGTCGCTCCCGACGTGGTCGTCGGGCTGCCTGAGGTAGCCGGCCATCGTCAAGGCGGCAAGAAGCCGGTCCACGGCCGAGTCGGAGAGGCCGTGGCTGGTCGCGATGGAAGGCCTCAGCAGGACCTGGCGGTACTCCGCCAGCAGGGAGGCCGACACGAGGAACGCGAACCTGCCGGTCAGCATGCGGTCGAGCAGGACGGCGGGCGCGGCGCCCTGACCGAAGCGGAGCACACCGCTGACCACCACGTCCGTGTCGACGACGTACAGGGCGGGCACGACTCAGAGGGTACGATCCGCGACGGCCTCGGCCCTGAGCGCGGCCGTCTCGCGAAGGGCGAGCTCCATGGCTTGCTCGTCGCTCAGCCCAGCGCGCGCGCCCGCCTGCGCCAGCATGTCGCGCACCGACGTGAGCGTGTTGACGCCGGCCAGTTCGAGTGCCTGGTCGACCACTTCCGTGATCGTCTGGCCCCGGCGGGCGGCGACCTCCTTCAGGGCCTTGTAGCGCTCATCGCTGAGGGTGATCGTGGTGCGGGGCATGGTGTCGGCCTCCTGATGCGAAGATGCGTATGCATACTAGCACATGCGCACCAGTGCGGCGCCGTTCCAGGTGGCCCCGCGCTCAGCTCGCCGCCCGCATCCCCCTGACCGGACGGAAGGTGTGGCAGGTGAGGCAGGGCACGCCCCGCATGCGCTCGTCGAACGGCAGGTCGGGCCCCGGGGTGAACAGGCGCCGCGAGAACCGGTAGTACTCGTTGTTCCAGATCTCGTCGAGGCTCTGCTCGAGCAGGCTGCCGTACGAGAAGCGGTCGAAGTCGAGGCCGCAGCACGGGTACACCCTGCCGTCCGGGCGCACCATCATGCCGAAGTAGAGCCAGAAGCACCTCGGGCGCGTGCCGGCCTTGTCGGCCAGCGACGTCTCGGCCGAGTTGAAGCCGAGGTTCTCCTGGCGGTAGGTCACGGCGTCGACGCCGACACC
>CAIXSE010000611.1 GCA_903921965.1 uncultured Thermoleophilia bacterium
CGCGCATCGGCCACTTCGTCGAGGCGCAGATCCTCGAGTCCCTCGAGGTCGACTACATCGACGAGAGCGAGGTCCTCACGCCGGCCGACGAGGCCAACCACATCAACAAGTGGAACTTCAGGGTGCCGTTCGTCTGCGGCGCCGTGAATCTCGGAGAGGCGCTCCGGCGCATCAGCGAGGGCGCGGCCATGATCCGCACCAAGGGCGAGGCCGGCACCGGCGACGTGGTCGAGGCGGTGCGTCACATGCGCACCATCATGGGCGAGATCCGGCGCCTGCAGACGCTCGACCCCGACGAGCTCTTCGTCGCGGCCAAGCAGCTTCCGGCGCCCTACGAGCTCGTCAGGTGGGTCGCCGAGAACGGCAAGCTGCCGGTGGTCAACTTCTCGGCCGGCGGCATCGCCACCCCGGCCGACGCCGCGCTCATGATGCAGCTCGGCGCCGAGGGCGTCTTCGTGGGCTCCGGCATCTTCAAGAGCGAGGACCCGCAGAAGCGCGCCAACGCCATCGTCAAGGCGGCGACCAACTACCGCGACGCCGCCGTGCTCGCCGAGGTCAGCGTCGGGCTCGGCGAGGCCATGCCCGGCATCGACGCGGCACGCATGCCGGACGACGCCAAGATCCAGCACAGGGGCTGGTGAGCGGAGCGGGATGACCGACGGCCGCTCCACACGCCGGCTCGACTGGATCCTCTCGCCCGAGCCGCACCCGGACCCGCAGGGGCCGGGAGCCGGGCTCACGGTGGGCGTGCTCGCGCTGCAGGGCGACTTCCGCGAGCACCGCACGGTGCTCGAGCGGCTCGGCGCCGCGACGCGTGAGGTCCGCCGTGCCGACCAGCTCGTCGGACTCGACGGCCTGGTCGTGCCGGGCGGCGAGAGCACGACCATGAGCAAACTCATCGAGGCCTACGGCCTCGCCGCGCCCATCGCCGCCTTCCACGCCGGCGGCGGCGCGCTCTACGGCACCTGTGCCGGCCTCATCGTGCTGGCGGCCGGCACCGTCGAGGGCTTCCCGCCGACGCTGGGGCTCATCGATGTCGTCGCCCGGCGCAACGCCTTCGGCCGCCAGGTGCGCAGCTTCGAGGCCGACCTCGACGTCGCCGCCGTCGGCCCCGGCGCCGTGCGCGCCGTCTTCATCCGCGCCCCCTGGATCGAGCGCGCCGGCCCCGCCGTCGAGGTGCTCGCCTCCTGCGGCGGCCACGGCGTCGCGGCGCGGCAGGGCCGCGTCCTCGTCACCGCCTTCCACCCGGAGCTCACCGACGACACCCGTCTGCACGAGCTCTTCGTCGAGATGGTCCGCCGCGCGAAAGCGGCGCCGAAGCCTGAGCGCGCGGCGCAGCCGCGCGCCGCCGGCGATCCGGGGCGCGCCGTCCCGGCCCCCGTCAACTGCTGAGAGAGGAGGGGTCCTCGTGTCCGGGCACTCCAAGTGGGCCACCATCAAGCACAAGAAGGGCAAGACCGACGCGAAGCGCGGCAAGCTCTTCTCCAAGCTCTCGCGTGCCATCACCGTGGCCGCCCGTGAGGGCGGACCCGACCCCGCCATGAACATGGCGCTCGCCAACGCCATCGAGAAGGCGAAGGCCGAGTCCATGCCCAAGGACAACATCGAGCGCGCCATCCAGCGCGGCAGCGGTGGGGCCGAGGGCGTCAACTACGAGAGCATCGTGTACGAGGGCTACGGCCCCGCCGGCGTGGCCGTGATCGTCGAGGTGCTCACCGACAACAAGAACCGCTCCGCCGCCGACATCCGCAACGTGTTCTCCAAGCACGGCGGCCAGCTGGCGCAGACGGGCGCCGTGGCGTGGGTGTTCGAGCGTCGCGGTTCCATCGTCGTCGACGGCACGAGGTACACCGAGGACGACGTCATGGCGGCCGCCATCGACGCCGGCGCCGAAGACGTGGTGTCAGACGGTGAGGAGTTCCAGGTGCTCACGCAGCCCGCCGACTTCGGCGCCGTGCGCGACGCGCTGACGGCCGCCGGCATCGAGTTCGAGAACGCCGAGCTGACGATGATCCCCAAGAACACCGTCAAGCTCGAGGAGAACGACGCGCGCAAGACCATGAAGATCATGGACGCCCTCGAGGACAACGACGACGTGCAAGAGGTCTACGCGAACTTCGACATCCCCGAAGAGATCCTCGAAGCCCTCGCCGGCTGAGTCCGCGCCGCCGCGCCTGCGGGCGCGGCGGGGGCCGGCTGAACGACGGGGCACACGAGGAGGGCGCATGATCGTCTTGGGGTTCGATCCGGGCACGGCGAGCACAGGCTGGGGCGTCATCGAGCAGGACGGCAACCGCCTGCGGTCGCTGGGCCACGGGTGCATCGTCACCTCCGCGAAAGACCCGACGCACCTGCGGCTGCGGCAGATCCACGACCAGGCGCGGGGGCTCATCGCGCGCTTCAAGCCCGACATCGTGGTGCTCGAGGAGCTGTTCGTGAACGTCAACGTCAAGACGGCC
The DNA here is from genome assembly GCA_903921965.1 of uncultured Thermoleophilia bacterium. The sequence goes on from CAIXSE010000611.1 coordinate 2,460, forward strand.
CTCGCGGTGGGCCAGGCCAAGGGCGTGCTCATCCTCGCGGCCTGCGACCTCGCGGAGGCGCCGCGCGAGTACTCGCCCCTGCAGATCAAGCTGGCCGTGACCGGCTACGGACGCGCCAGCAAGGTCCAGGTGCAGGAGATGACCAAGGTCATCCTGGGGCTGGCGCGCATCCCGCAGCCCGACCACGCCGCCGACGCCCTGGCCGTGGCCATCACGCACACGCACCACAACGGCGACGCCCTCACGACGGCGGTCGGCAAGGCCGGCGGGCGGCGCAATACCGGCTCGTTCAAGCTGCCGCCGGGGACGGAGCCGGTCCCGGCGGCCGTCCTGCGCAAGGCGAGCCGCTCGACGCGGCCGCCGCGGGACGAGGCCCTGTGATCGCCTCCGTCCGCGGCACGCTCCGGCAGATCGAGGCCGAGCGCGCCATCGTCGAGGTCGGCGGCTTCGGCATCGAGGTGCTGGCCTCCGGACGCACGCTCGGGGCGCTCTCCGGCAAGCTCGGCCACGAGGTCGGCCTGCAGACGTACCTGCACGTGCGCGAGGACGCGCTGCAGCTCTTCGGCTTCCAGTCGGCCGGCGAGCGCACCTTCTTCCTGTGGCTCATCGCCGTGAGCGGCGTCGGCCCCAAGGTCGCGCTGGCCGTGCTCTCCGGTTACCCGGTCGACGAGCTCGAGCTGGCCGTGGCGCGCGACGACGTGAAGAAGTTCGAGAGCATCCCCGGCATCGGCAAGAAGCTCGCGCAGCGGCTCGTGGTCGAGCTCAAGGACAGGGTGGGGCAGCTGCCGCCGGTGGGCGCCGGCGAGGCCGGCCGCACCGCAGGTCCGGCGCCCAGCGACGCCTTCCTGGGCGCGCGCTCCGCGCTCCAGAATCTCGGCCTGACGCTGCGCGAGGCCGAGGACGCCCTGCGCGGCGCGCCAGACGACGCGTCGCTCGAGGAGCTCGTGAAGTACGCGCTCACGCGAGACAGGGAGAAGAAGGCGTGAGCGGCACCGCCGGCAGCGTGCGCGCCGCGGCGCCGGTCCG
>CAIXSE010000612.1 GCA_903921965.1 uncultured Thermoleophilia bacterium
CTGCCCTGGCCGAGCTTGAAGTGCGTGGTGAGTCCGCGCACGTCGAGGATGCCCGGGTGCTCGATGCGCTCCACGGGCTTCTTCGCCTGCGGCTGCCCCTTGGCGGTCTTCGTCTTCGCGGCGGGCGTCACGACTCGTCCTCGTCGAGGTCGTCGTCGCGGATGTGGCCGCCGACCCAGCCGCCGCCCTCGGGCCGGCCGATGGAGCCGCCGGCCGGCTTGTCGAAGTCGGGCATGGCGTCGTCGGTCTGCACGCCGGGCGTGAACACGGCGGCCCCGCCGCCCACGCCGGCGCCGCCGGCGACGGCCACGGCGGGTTCGCGAGCCGTGATGCGGCCCTCGCCGGTGCTCTTCTCGCGCTTGCGCAGCTTGGGATCGAGCACCTCGTCGTAGGCGGTGCCGATGAACGTGAAGGCCAGCACGACGAGCACGATCGCGATGCCCGGCGGCAGCAGGTACCACCAGGCCGGCAGGCCGGCCGCGCCGCTGATCCAGGCGTAGTGCAGCATGGTGCCCCAGCTGTAGTTGAGCGGGTCGCCGAGGCCGAGGAAGGCCAGCGTGGTCTCGGAGAGGATCGCGATGGCGACGACGAGCACGAGGTTGGCGAAGACGAGCGGCATGACGTTGGGCAGGATGTGCTTCGTCATGACGTGCCCGCCTGTGGAGCCGATGGCCTTCGCCCGTTCGATGAACTGCAGCTCACGCACGCGCAGCGTGTCGGAGCGGATGACGCGGGCCGTGCCCGGCCAGCTGGTGATGCCGATGATGAGGATGATCATCCAGTAGTTCTGGCCCCAGGCGGCCGCCAGCACCATGGCCAGCGGCAGCCACGGGAGCACCAGGAAGGCGTCGGTGATGCGCATCCACACCTCGCCCTGCCAGCCGCCGTAGTAGCCGGCCGCGATGCCGATGCCGGCGCCCACCACGGTGCTCATGAGGGCGGCCAGCAGGCCGACCATGAGCGAGATGCGGGCGCTCCAGATGAACTGCGCGACGATGGACTGGCCCACCTGGTCGGTGCCGGAGATGTTGGGCCAGTACCACGTGGGCGGGTGGAAGGCGCCGAACAGCTCGCCGGTCGCCGGGTCGCTGATCTGCGCGTTCGGGTCGAGCAGCCCGTGGTCGATGAGGAACGGCGCGAAGAGCGCCATGGCGATGAAGAAGGCCAGGATGCCGAGGCCCACCATGCCCTGCCAGTTGCCGCGGTACAGCCTCCACACCTGGTGCGTGTTCCACACGAGCAGGTCGGCGCGCTCGGGGTTGCCGGCGGCCCAGAAGTAGGCCGCCAGGCCGCCGAGGACGACCTCGACCGTCTGCACGACCCAGTTGTAGGCGAACTCGTTGGCGCCGGCCGACCAGCCGTCGGGGGTGCGCCCGGCGAGCACCGCCCACACGACGAACAGGGCGCCCATGGCGATGAGCGTGAAGTCGAACGCGGCCGCCTTGGTCTTGCGGATGCGCCCGTAGGTGCCGAGACCGACCGTGATGACCGCGGCGAGCAGCATGACCCACGCCGGGTACGAGCCGACGCTCGCCGAGAAGAAGCCCTCGAGCATGGCGGCGGCGCCCTGCGACCACCACAGGTCCTTGGGGTAGAGGACGAGCTCGAGCGTGATCCACACGACGGGCGTCCAGAACAGGACCCAGTTCCTGAAGCGCCGCGGCACGCGCGCCGCCGTGCCGGTACCCGCGCTCACGCGCGCACTCGCGGGTCGAGGTAGTAGTACATGACGTCGGCGATGAGGTTGGCGATGATCACGGCGATGCTGGCGATGAGGAACACCGCCTGCATCACCGGGTAGTCACGCTTCTGCATCGCCTCGTACGAGAGCAGGCCGAGGCCGGGCCAGTTGAAGACGCTCTCGGCGAGGATGGCCCCGGACATGACGAAGCCGAGGTTCATCATCACGATGGTGACGGTGGGCAGCATGGCGTTGGGCACCACGTGGCGCCACAGCACCGCGTTCTCGCCGAGGCCCTTGGCCCGCGCCGTGAGCGCGAAGTCCTCCTTCATCACCCCGGTGATCGAGCTGCGCATGATGATGTGGTACTCGCCGACGTAGGCGATCGCGAACGTGAACGCCGGCAGGAAGAGGTGCTTCGCGAGCGACTGGAAGGCGGCCCAGCCGCTCAGCACCACCCCGGGCTCTTCCATCCTCCCGGTGGGGAACCAGCGCAGCTTGGTGGCGAACAGCATGATCATGAGCAGGCCGAACCAGAACGTCGGCATGGCGTACAGCACCATGCCTGTGTTCGTCGATACAACGTCGTAGACCCCGTTTCGTCGCCACCCCGCGAACACGCCCGTGATCATGCCGATGATCGTGGCGAAGATCGTGCCCACGCCGACGAGGAGCACCGTCGGCCAGATGCGCTCCAGGACCACCTCGGACACGGGGCGCTTCTCCGAGAACGACATCCCGAACTTGCCCTGCAGCGTGTCGCCCCAGTACAGCGCGAACTGCTGCCACATGGGCTTGTCGAGGTTGAAGGTCTTGCGCTGTTTCTCGATGGCCGACGGGTCCTGCTTGCCCTTGGGCAGCAGCAGGCGGGCCGGGTCGCCGGGGAGGATACGGAAGAGCGCGAAGTTGAACGACGCCACGAGGACGATGGTGAGCACCGCGTTCAGGATCTTGCGGACGAAGTAGCGTCGTTTGTCCACTGTGCGCCGGGCTCGCCGTGCCCCCTCGGGAGCGGCGAGCCCTCACCTCCCTCTCACGTCGTGCCGTGCCGGTCGTCGCGACCGGAGACGTGGCCCGGCGCCAGAATAGTATCCCGGGGCGCGGGGGGGCAAGCCGGACGGGGCGCCAGGGTGACGAAGCGGCGGGCGCCGGTCCGACAGACTGGCCCGCCGGCAGGGCGCCACCCAGGCGGCGGGGGCGTCAGGCGGGCGCGAGACGTCCCGCGGCGCGCAGCGCGGCGGCGAGGCGGTCGAGCGGGAGCTCGTGGACCGTGTTGCCGGCGCGCCCCACGGTCGTGCGCGCCGCGCACAACGAGTTCAGCACAGCCTCCGCGGTGGCGTCGACGGCTGCCGCGAAGAGCTCCCACGTCTGGTCGTTGGTGACCGACGTGAGCCGGAGCGGCTCGGACGAGGTGCGCGGCACACGGTGCGCGGTGCTGAAGGCGAGCATGATCTCGCCGCTGCCGTCCGAGGCGATGGAGCCGGTCGCGGCGAGGCCGAGCGAGCAACGCTTGGCGAGGCGCGCGCACTGGCGCGCCGTGAGCGGCGCGTCGGTGGCGAGCACGACGATGCAGGAGCCCTCGCGGTGCTCGAGCGGCATGAGGTCTGTGAGCTCGCGGCCGACGACACACCCGTCCACGGTGAGACGGGCGCGGTCGCCGAAGTTGGTGAGCGCCAGGACGCCGACGGTGTACGGGCGGCCGTGAGCCCGCGCGATCCGCGACGAGGTGCCGATGCCGCCCTTGAAGTCGAAGCACGACATGCCGGTGCCGGCCCCGACGCAGCCTTCGGCCACGGGGCCGGAGGCGGCGGAGTCGAGCGCGGCGCGGACGTGCTCTTCGTGCACGTGCATGCCGCGCAGGTCGTTGAGGAGGCCGTCGTTGCACTCGCCGACCACAGGCATGGCCGCGTCCTCGACGCCGACGCGCGGGTCGCGGTCCATCATCCAGCGCACGGCGGCGTCGTAGACGGCGCCGACGCTCTGCGAATTGGTGAGGAGTACCGGCGTCTCGAGGAGCCCCCACTCGCGCACGGCGCTGATGCCGACGAGCTCGCCGACGCCGTTGGCCACGTGGGCTCCGGCGATGACGCGTTCGTGCCACACGTCGCCGGCGTGAGGGAGGATGGCGGTGACACCCGTGCGGGCGGGCCCGCTGCCGGACGGCAGACCGGGCCCGCCCCACGAGACGGTACAGTGACCGACGGCCACACCGGGCACGTCGGTGATGCTGTTCAGCGGGCCGGCGGGCAGGGTGCCCACCGCGATGCCCAGGTCACGGGCACGCGGGCGAGCCGGCTCGGTCATGCGGTGCTTCTCAGCCGCCGGCCTGGGCGTCGAGGAGGCCGGAGCGGTGCGCCATGAGGTAGTTGCCGCAGAACTGATCCTCGCCCTTCAAGGCCTCGATGGCTTTGATGGTGGCCATCATGGCCTTGTTGCGCACGTCGAGGATGGCGCCGTCGATGCCCAGGCCCGCGCACATGGAGACCATGGTGCGGTTGAGGAGCGGGCGGTTCGGCAGGCCGAAGCTCACGTTGCTCAGACCGCCGGTGGTGCGCACCGAGAGGTTCGCCTTGACCATCTTGAGGGTCTCCATGGTGACCACGGCCGCCTGGCTGTCGGCGGACACGGTGAGCACCAGCGGGTCGACCCAGATGTCCTCGGCCGGCAGACCGGCGCCGGTGCACATGTCGTGCAGCGACTTGGCGACGTCGTAGCGGTCCTGGGCGGTCGGCGGGATGCCGTCTTCGCTGAGGCACAGTGCGAGGACCGGGGTCTTGTACTTCTCGACGAGCGGCATGGCGGCGTCGATGCGCGCCCGCTCACCGGAGATCGAGTTGATGAAGGGCACCTTGCCGCCCTTGTCGATGATGAGCTTCACGCCGTGCTCGAGCACGGTGGCGCTGGCCGAGTCGACCATGAGCTGCATGTCGGTGACGGACATGACGGTCTCGATGCACCAGGTCATGTCGGCGATCTCGTCGCCACCGGCGACGCCGGCGTTGACGTCGAGGACGGACGCGCCGGCCTCGACCTGGTCCATGGCGAGCTGCTTGATGAAG
>CAIXSE010000613.1 GCA_903921965.1 uncultured Thermoleophilia bacterium
AGCGCACGAGGTAGGCGGCGACGAAGTACACGGCCGCCGCCACGAGCGCGAGCTGGAGCAGGCGCAGCCACAGCGGCCGGCGGCGCTTCGGCGCCGCGGGGACCGGGGCGACCGGGGAGCGTGCGCCGGGGGCGCCCGCGGACCCGGCCACGGAGGCGTCGTCGCGCGGCAGGTCCGCGTCCCTCACAGGTGCTCCAGCGCCGCCAGCAGCTCGCCGGCGACGGCGGCCGGCGTGAGGCGGCGCCGGTACAGCGCGAGCCCCGCCTCGCCGAGGCGCCGGCGCAGGCCGGCATCGAGGAGCCGGCGCACGGCCTTCGCCAAGGCGGCGGCGTCGCCCGCCCGCACGAGCAGCGCGTCGCTCCCGTCCCGGAGCAGCTCGCGCGCGCCGGCGGTGTCGGCGGTCACGACCGGCCGGCCGCAGGCGAGCGCGTCGTACACCTTGTTCGGCACCACGCGGGCCGCCTTGGCCGAGCCCCCGAACACGCCCAGGCACACGTCGGCGGCCAGGACTCGCTCGCGCAGCGCGGCCGCGCTTGCCCGGCCGGGCCACTCGACGTTGGCCAGGCCGCGCCGGGCGATGCCGGCGCGCAGCTCCTCCGACACCTGCCCCTCGCCGACGAGCACGAAGCGCACGGGCTCGTCGCGCAGGAGCTCCGCCGCCTCCAGGACGACGTCCGCGCCGTGCATGGGGCTCCACTTGCCGTACTGGAGGACCGTCAGCGTCTCGCCCGGGCCGAGCTCGCGGGCGGCGCCCGTGGCGCGCGGCTCGGGGAGCGCCCCGACCGGGACGACGGCCAGCCTGCGCCGGCTCACGCCCAGCTCCTCCTGGAAGAAGCTCGCGTGCGCCCAGGTGTCGGCCAGCACCAGCCGGGGCAGCGAGAACGCCACGCGGTCGACCGCGCGTACGGCCGCGGCCTTCCAGCCGCCGGCGTCCACGAGCCCGCGGTCGCCGGCGAAGGTGTCCCACAGAGACACGAGGGGGTCGAAGACGAGCGGCGCGGCGCGGAACGCCGCGAGCAGACGCCCAAACGGCACCAGGAAGTGCCCAGGGTAGCCGACGACCACGGCGTCGACATCGAGCCTGCGGCGGTGCTGCGCGAAGAGGCGCAGGTGCGCCGCCGCCACCGCGGCGGCCAGCCGCGCCGCGCCCCCGGGCGTCGCCATCTGCGCCGCCGTCAGCGGCGGCGGCGGCGCCCTGAACTCGTGCACGGTGACGCCGAGCTCGCGCAGGCCGGCGATGAGGACGGCGTTGCGCGGGTAGTCGGGGTCGTACGTGCCGAAGTAGGCGACGGCGCGCGTCACGGCGTGTCGGCGGCGCCCGGCACGGCGGCGGGCGCACCGGTGGAGAGCACCCCGTGCCGTACCGCCGCGGCCGCCGGCAGCGCTACGGCCGCCGGCTCGATCACTTCCGCCACCTGCAGCGTGTCGGGCCCCTGACGGGCGCGCGAGTTGGCGATGAGCTCGCCGATCAGCCCGAGGGAGAGCAGCTGGACACCGACGATGATGAGCAGCGCCCCCAGAAGAAGCAGCGGGCGCTGCCCGATGGGGTTGCCGAACACGAGCTTGTCGATGGTCAGGTACAGCTCGACGAGCAGCCCGATCACGATGAACAGCGTGCCGATGCCGCCGAACAGGTGCTGCGGCCGGTGCTGGTAGCGGCCGAGGAAGAGGACGGTCGTGAGGTCCAGGTAGCCGCGCAAGTACCGCTGCCAGCCGTACTTGGAGACCCCGGCCGTGCGCTTGCGATGGTGCACCGGCTCCTCGGTGACGCGGAACCCGGCCTGCGCCGCGACGACGGGGATGTAGCGGTGCTGCTCGCCGTAGACGTGGATGGTGTCGACGACCTCGCGCCGGTACGCCTTGAGCCCGCAGTTGAAGTCGTGCAGGGGCAGGCCCGACGTGCGCCGCACGGTCCAGTTGAAGAAGCGCGACGGCAGCGTCTTGTTGAGCGGGTCCTGACGGTCCTCCTTCCAGCCCGAGACGAGGTCGTAGCCCTCGTCGAGACGGGCGACGAGGCGGGGGATCTCGGCGGGGTCGTCCTGGCGGTCGCCGTCGAGCGTGACGACGACGTCGCCGCGACAGACCTCGAACCCGTGCGACAGCGCCGCGGCCTTGCCGAAGTTGCGGCGCAGTCTGACGACATGGACGTCCGCGCGGCTCGCGGCGAGGGCCTGCATCACACGGAAGGAGCCGTCGGTCGACCCATCGTCCACGAACACGATCTCGAAGGGCGGTCCGGCGGCGGCGAGGGCCGCGTCGATCTCGTCGACGAGCGGCTGCAGGCTGTCGGCCTCGTTGTAGACGGGGATGACGAGTGAGAGGAGGGAAGCCATATCGGCTCCCAAGGATACATCGTCGGCGCTGCCCGACGGGGCGCACGCGCGCACGCGGCTGCACGCGCCGCGGGGCCGGCCGTGCGGCTCAGGATCCGGGGACGGGGCGGCGCAGCTGCACGACCACGCCGCCGGAGTCCGCGCGCCCGGCGCGCCGCGCCACCCCGGCGTCGCCGGTCTCGGGCGCGGCGGCGGCCGGTTCGGGGCACCGGCGCTCCACCTGGACGTCCTCGTCTCCGGCGAGGAGGGCGGCGAGGTGCGGGTTCCTCACGCGCAGCTTGAAGCCGAAGAACTCGACCTGGCCCTCGGCCTCGTCGGCGCAGTCTCTGTCGAACACCGCTTCCACAATAGTCGTGTCGGTCCCGGCGCCGCCGCAGCGAACCCCCTTAGACGGATGTTCCGTCCCCTACCACACACGGTGGCCCGATGGCTACTGCCTTGTTACTATGGATGCTCGAGTTCGTCCCGCGACACACAAAGGACCCGCATGCGCAGGAAGTTCTGGCTGACGCTGGCCCTGGCGGCGGCGCTCGCAGTCGGTATCACCGCCTCGGCAGCCGCCCTCAAGGGCTCGCCCGACACAGACCCTCGCCCGACCAGCATCACCAGAGGTCTCGACTTCTTCCACTCGCGACAGGGCCTCGACGGCGGCTTCGGCTCGATGTCGGCCACGGTGTGGGTCGTCCTCGGCGCCACCGCCAGCGGCGAGCGCATCGGCTCGTCCATGTGGACCATCGACGGAAAGAACCCCTTCTCCTACCTCGAGGCCGGCGACCAGCAGAAGGCCGCCACCGGCACCGACTCCGACAACGCCCCCGTCTACTACTCGCAGGCGATCATGGCCTACGTCGCGGCCGGGCAGGAAGACCGCGTCTTCATCGCCGGCACGCCTCACGTCGACCTCCTCGCGCAGCTCTACGGCTACCAGGACCTCCTCACGTCGTCGCCGACCTACGGCAGCTTCTCGCCCGCGGTCTCCAACCGCGAGTTCAAGGCCGTGTACACCACCGCCTGGGCGATCCTCGCGATGAAGGCCATGGGCGTCGCCGGCATCGACCGCTTCACGGCAGCCGAGACGTGGCTCGCCAAGCAGCAGAAGGACGACGGGGGATTCCCCGAGCAGGCCGGGCAGTCCTCCAACTGCGAGGTCACGGCGCTCGCCATCCAGGCGCTCAAGCTGGCCCCCGACGGGGTCGTCGGCAGCGACCAGCTGCAGGCCGCTCGCCAGTTCCTGAAAGACAGCCAGCGTCCCGACGGCGGCTTCCCGGTAGAGAGCGGCGGCAAGACCGACGCGTGGGCCACCGCCTCCGCCATCCAGGCCATCCTCGCCCTCGGCGAGAAGCCCGACGACTCGTTCTGGCAGACCACCGCCTCGACGCCGCGGGCGGCGCTCACGGCGCTCCAGCAGAAGACCGGCGCCTACCAGCGCCAGCAGGGCGAGTCCTCGAGCGAGCTCAAGACCACCGCCTGGGCGCTCACCGCGCTCCGCGACCAGCCGTTCACGACGTACCCCAGTACGCGGCCTGCCGCACTCAAGTCGTTCGTCTTCCGGCCCAGGAGCGTGACCTCGTCGCCGCGCAACGGCGCGAAGTACACCACCACCAACACGGTGCTGATCCGCGCCACGTACACCGACGGCGTGAAGGGCACCGGCGTCAACCCCAAGAAATGCACCGTCACCGTCGACGGGCAGGACCAGACCAAGCCCGCCGACATCGGCACGCACCTCCTGCACCTCACGCTGAACAACGTGCCCAACGGTACGCACACGTACCACATCGAGATCGTCGACTTCGCCGGCAACATCCGGGTCGTCGAGAACACGTTCGTCGTCGCCAAGCCCTCGGTCATCGTCCCCGGCCCTCAGCCCACCTACGTGCCGCCGCCGAACCCGTACCCCACGAGCGGCGCCGGGTCCGGCACGGGCAGCGGATCGGGCTCAGGCTCCGGGTCGGGCACGGTGACGCCGTACCCCACCCTCACGCCCGGCCCGATCTACAGCCCCACCGACCAGCCCACCACCGCGCCGGACCCCTACGAGAGCGGCTACCCGGTCTCGGGCACTCCCGTGGCGAGCCCCGAGACCAGCGGCACCCTGGAGTCGTCGGTGACGGTCGGCGGCGGCTCGGGCGGGAGCGGCTCGGGGGAGAGCGGCCCCGTCGGCGGCGGGGGCCAGGGTAGTGCCGCCGGGTACGCCGGTGGTATCCTGCTCGCCATGCTGCCTCTGGGCGCCCTCGCCTCGTACCTCATCGTGCGACGCCGCGAGGATGCACTGGGCGCCGCGAGCGAAGGCGCCGTACTCGCCGGCGGCGGCAGCGGATGGGACCGTCTGAGGCTCCGCTCCGCTTCCTTCAAAGACATCTTCAAACCGGCAGGGAGAGTATGAACGGTCTCCAGCAGTTCATCTATGAGATTTCGAAGGTACTCCTGTGGCCCGTGCTCGTCGCGGCGATCGCGTGCCTCCTGTGGGTGCTCATCGAGGCCGGGTTCTTCTTGTACGAGGTGTACCTGAGGTTCCGCTACCGCGACCTCGACGCCCTCGAGACCCGCGCCCTCCGCGCCCGCAAGGCGTTCCAGGACGGCAAGCCGCGCACGGCCTACCGCTACCTCCAGGAGAACAACTACTCGCTCATCGTGGCGAGGTTCCTGTTCGACCTCATCCGCAACTACCAGACGCAGCGCCTCGCGGCGAAGCCGCTCAAGCTGCTGCAGGACTACGAGTTCTACACGCTGAAGCGCCTCGAGCGCACGCGCATCCTCGTCCGCCTCGGCCCGATGCTCGGCCTCATGGGCACCCTCATCCCGCTGTCCCCCGCGCTGGTCGGCCTGGCCACCGGCAACACGGCCCAGCTGTCCGAGAACCTGGTCACGGCCTTCTCGGTCACCGTCATCGGCCTGCTCATCGGCGGCATCGCCTTCGTCATCAGCATCGTGCGCGACCGCATGTACTCGCAGGACATCTCCGACATGGAGTACATGCTCGAGCTCCTCGAGGGCGGCGACGTGCGGCTCAAGTCCGGCCGCAGACGCAACAAGAAGGGCGTGTGGGACAGCGAGCCCAACGTCGAGTACATCCTCGACAGCGAGGACATCGAGCAGACCATGGTCGTCCCGGCGTTCGAGGAGGTCCCGATAGAACCCCTCGTCCCGGTCGCCGAAGACGACGGCCACGCCGCGGCGGCTGCCGTCGCCGTGGCCACCAGCGCGCCGGCCGGCGACACCGCGTCGACGCAGGTCCTGCGCCCGCTGCCCGGCGGCGGCGAGGGCGCAGCCGCGCGCACCGCGGGCGGCGCTCCGGTCGTGCCCGTCGTCGCCGGCACTCCCGCGACCGGAGCCGCCACCGGCAAGGCCGACGACGGCCTCACCTTCGACGATCCCGCCATGAGCTGGCACCGTGACGACGATCCCTTCGCGGACCTGGGCCCGGTCGACAACGAACCGTCCCCGGGCTCGGCGTCGAACGCTGCCGGCTCAGCCGGGAGCCGCTGAGAGCCTCCGTTGCCTGCCTCAGACGACCACGCCAGCATCCAGGACTCCGGCTCCGTCTTCCACATCTCGGCGCCGGGCATGCGCTACATGCGCAGGCGGCGCATCGGCACCGAAGACCGGAACGGCGACCCTCTCGACGGCATCGTCAACCTGTGGGACGTCGCCATCGTCCTCGCCGTCGGCTTCCTCGTCGCAGCGCTCACCGCGGCGGGCATCACCGGCCTGCTGACGAACGACAACATGACGATCGTCACCAACCCCGGCACGGCGCAGATGCAGGTGATCATCAAGGAGGGCGACCAGATCAAGAAGCTGGACGTCCAGAACGGCGCCGTGGTCTCGGGCGTGGGCACGCTGCTGGGCTCGTTCTACACGCTGGCCGACGGCACGGTCGTGTACGTCCCCTCCGGCTCGGCGCCGCCGCCCGGGTCGCAGACCACGACGCCCGGCTCGGGCGAGACGACCACCACGCCGGGGTCGACCGTCACGCCGGGGTCGACCGCGACGCCGTACCCGACGACCACGGACTACCCGACGGTCGACCCGTACACGGTGACGCCGACGCCCGCCCCCACGGTGGCGCCGAGCAGCGTCACGCCCTGACCCGCGGCGGCGTCCGCGCCGTCGCGGCGGCAGGCGTCAGGCCCCGAGCGAGCGCAGCAGAGCGACGATCCGCTCGAGTTCGGCCTTGCTCTTGAACGCGATCTGGATACTGCCGCCGCGGGCGCCGCTGCTGATGCGAACCGGCGCCTCGAGGACCCCGTAGAGCTCGTCGACGAGGTCGGAGAAGTCGGGGGCCGGGCGGCGCGGCGCAGGCGCTTCGCCGCCGGCCGCCTCTTCGTTGAGCTTCTTCACGAGCGCCTCGGCCTGGCGCACCGACAGGCCCTGCGCCGCGACGGAGCGGGCCGCCTTGCGGCGCTCCTCGTGGCCCGGCAGGGCCAGCAGCGCGCGGCCGTGACCCTCGCTGAGCTCGCCCTGCTCGACCATGCGCTGCACGTCGTCGGGCAGCTCGAGCAGCCGCAGGAGGTTGCTCACGGCGGCCCGGCTGCGCCCGACGAGCTCGGCGACGCGCTCGTGCGTGAGCCCGAACTCGTCGACGAGCGAGGCGTACGCCTGGGCCTCCTCGATGCTGTTGAGATCCTCGCGCGCCACGTTCTCGGCGAGCGCGATCTCGAGGGAGGCGACCTCGTCGGCAGGGCGCACGAGCGCGGGGATCGACTGCAGACCGGCGAGTCCGGCCGCCCGCAGGCGGCGCTCGCCGGCGATGAGCTCGAAGCGCGGCGCGTCGGGCCCCGGCCCGCTCGCGGCGCCGCCCGGTGCTGCGCCGGCGACGGACGAGGCGGCCTCGGCGTCGGCCTCGAGCGGCCGCACCACGACCGGCTGCACCACGCCGAGCACCCTGATGGACGCCGCCAGCTCTTCGAGCTCGTCGGGCGCGAACACGCGGCGCGGCTGGCGCCTGTTGACCGTGATGTCGGTGAGGGGCAGCTCGCGGAGGCGGCCCTCGCGCTGCGGGGCGCCGGAGCGGGACAACGCCGCCCTGCTGTCGCCGATGAGCGCCCCGAGCCCCCGGCCCAGGGCCTTCTTCTCAGTCACGG
>CAIXSE010000614.1 GCA_903921965.1 uncultured Thermoleophilia bacterium
AAGCGCAGACCCGAAGCCGGGTCGTACTCGCGCTCGAAGGCCTCGGGGTAGTCGCGCATCCACCCTTCCATCATCGCCATGGTCACGCGCTCCACCTCGGCGAGGTAGCCGCTCGTGGCCTGGCCGGCGGCGTGCTTGGACGTCAGGCCCTCGGGGGCGATGACGTTGATGGCGCCGCCGCGGTCGAGCCGGCACGGGATGATGAAGTCGGCGCGGGCGCCGTGGTCGATCGACAGCACGCCCGGCATGATGCGCTCCCACACGAGGGCGCCGCAGAGCACGCCGCCGCGCTCGTTGTACACGTGCACGATGTCCCCGTCCTTGATGCCGCGCGCCTCCGCGGTCGACGGGTGCATCCAGCACGGCTCGTACAGGTAGCCGTCGAAGCCCTTGACCTTGCAGGTCAGCGCCTCGCGCGTCCACGGGATGTCGTCGCCCTGGGCGTGCGTGCGCCAGCGCCCGTGGTTGGACATCACGAGCAGCGGATAGACCTTCGCCCGCGTGCTGGAGATGCGCTCGTCGTGCGTGATGCCCTTCTCCACCCACTTCGGGTACGGCGGACGCTCCTCGTCGGTCGGGAAGGCCTTCTCCAGGCTCTCCGAGTAGAACTCGAGCTTGCCGGTCGGCGTGGGCAGCGGGTGCGCCACGGGATCGCTGTAGAACTCGTACAGGCCGGCCGGCCACTTCTCCCAGTCGGGCGCCACCGGCAGCACGATGTAGTCCTTCTCCTCGAACTCCTCCCACGGCACCAGGGTGTCGAACTTCATGCCCTCGTAGGTGGCCTTCTGCAGGTCGGCGACGCTGAAGCCGTCGGTGACGGCCTCGAGCATGCCGAGCTTCTCGGCGATGGCGCAGACGCACTCGAAGTCGCTGCGGGACTCGCCGATGGGCTCCACGGCCTTGCGCATCAGGATGACGCTCTGGAAGCTGTCGCCCTCGCGGATGCACGGGCTGATGTCGTCCACCTCGAGGGTGGTGTTCACCGGCAGGATGATGTCGGAGAACAGGGTGTCGTTCTCGAGCCAGGGGTGCTGCGCGAGGACGAACTCGATCTTGGGGTTCCGCATCGCCTCGACGACGTCGTTGCCGCAGTTCCAGCAGGTGGTGCGGCAGGGCGTGTCGGTCCACATCATGTGGATCTCGGTGCCGCCGTCCTCCTTGGCGATCGGGTACGTGTACTTCCTGTACTGGTCGGAGGTCGGCTCCTCGTGGCCGCCGGTGCCCCAGAAGTCCACGGTGCCCTTCTTGATGGCCTCCTCGATCAGCGTCTTGGGGATCATCTGCTTGCCCCACGCCGTCGGGGTGCCCTTGTGGGGCTTGAGGAGGCGGTCGCCGGCAGGCGAGTCCACGAGGTGGGCGAAGGGGCCCATGTGATCGGCCCCGCCGGTGATCACGTTCTTCGGCATGCCGGTGTAGGCGATCTGGGCCTGGTGGACGCCGGGCTTGCCCAGGCCCTGCATGCCGAGCAAGACGACCTCGAGGCGCGCGGGTTCATGAGAATACGGCCCGCGCGCCAGCCCGCCGCCGAAGTAGTGCCCGATGGTGACGGCCTTCTTGGCCCAGTCGCGCGCCAGCGCCTTGATGGTCCAGGTCGGCACGCCGCACTTCTCGGAGGCCCACTTCGGGGTCTTCGGCACGCCGTCTTCCTCGCCGAGCACGTAGGCCTGGATCTTGTCGAAGCCCACGGTGTGCGTCGCCACGTACTCCTTGTCGTACGTGTCCTCGGTGATCCACACGTACATCAGCGCCAGCTGCAGCGCCGCGTCGGTGTTGGGCAGGATCGGGATCCACTTGTCGGCGTGGATGGCGGCCGCGTAGTTCAGGTCCGGGTTGATGTAGACCTGCTTGAGGCCGATGTCGTTCCAGAAGAACAGCAGGCGGCTTGCGAACTGGCCGCGGAAGCCCCACGTGGTGGTCTCCGGGTCACCGCCCCAGACGACGACCATGTCGCTGTGCTCGGAGATGTCCTTCACGAGGTTGTCGTTGGGCGCCATCATCCCGATGAAGCCCTTGCCCCACACGTGCTTGGAGCCCCAGTACCAGCCCTCCCAGCTGTCCGGGTTGCGGACCTGCTGGGTGAAGCCGCCCATCTTGTCGAGCAGCAGGGTCGCGCAGCCGTGCGGCGCGTGGATCATCTTGCACTCGCCGTGGCCGTCGGCCTGCACGAGGATGCTGAGCGGGCCGTACTCCTCGTGCAGCCGGCGGATCTCCGCCGCGATGAGGTCGGTGGCCTCGTCCCAGCTGATGCGCACGTACTTGCTCACGCCGCGGTTCTGCGTGTTGCGCTCGCCGTTCGGGTCCCAGTCCACGCGCTTGAGCGGGTAC
>CAIXSE010000615.1 GCA_903921965.1 uncultured Thermoleophilia bacterium
CTGGCATCGTGCCCGCCGGCGGAGCCGAGCGCCCGGGGAGCCTGCGAGGGCGGGGTCATGTCGTCACCCATTCCGTCATTGTACGGCAGGGCTTCGCGCTGCTCGCGGCGCGTCCTGCCGGACCGGGTCTTTCAGGGAGACTCGCGAGCGGGCTCCGCGGATCACCGCAGCGCCGCGAGGGAGGCCGCGTGAGTCATGGCGGCGCGGGCGTGTGGCGATATGGGCCCGTCGGCGACCGGACCCGATGGCGGTACGGGCCGCCGAGACGGGCCGGCGGCGGCGAAGCGGGCCGCCGGCTACCCGTTCTCGCGGATGACCCCGCGCACCACCTCGAGCAGGTCTTCGGCGAGACGTTCTGACGCGAGCCGGTTGCGGCCCTCGGCGTAGACGTGGAACACGGGTTCGTCGGCGTCGGGCAGGAGCTGCATCCAGCCGGCGTCGGAGTGCACCTCTATGCCGTCGACGAGGCTGACCTCGTCGTCGCCGGCCGTGCGCTGCACGTGCTCGGTGGCCGTGCGCATGACCGTTCCCTTCAGGGTCCAGGGGCAGGCCACCGTCTTGTGCACGAGCGTGCTGGCGGGGATCTGCGCGAGCTGCTCGCTGAGCGGCAGCGCCTGGGGAGCGAGCAGCTCGAGCAGCTTGCCCAGGCTCATGATGGCGTCGTAGGCCGGCACCATGTCGGGGAAGATGTACCCCCCTCCCAGCGTGCCGGCGAAGACGACGCCGTCGCCCAGCGACGCCTTGGCCAGCTCGGGGAGCGAGACCTTGGTGCGCACGACCTCCACGTCGAACTCGCCGGCCAGCGTCTCGGCGAGCCGCGTGACGGTGAGCGGGAGCACGATCTTGTCGCCCTTGCGGGCGTTCTGGGCGATGAGCTTCACGAACAGCAGGAGGGCCTTCTCGAGCGGGACCTCGTGGCCCTGGTCGTCGACGAGGAAGATGCGCTCGGCGCCCGGCCCGATGACCACGCCGAGGTCGGCCTGCATCGTGGTGACGAGGCGCTGGACCTCCTGGATGTTGCGCCCGAGCTCCTCCGCGCCGATGCTGGCGTGCCGCTTGTCGCTGAAGGCGCGCATGCTGAGGACCTCGGCCTCGAGGTCGCCGAGGATCGCAGGCAGCGCCAGTGACGCCGGCGAGTACGAGTAGTCGATGACGAGCCGGTAGGCGCGGCTGCGGATGCGCTCGATGTCCCAGGCGTTCTCGAGCGCGCGCAGGTACGTCTCGAGGGCGCGGTCGGGGACCTCGAGCTCGCCGAACTCGCTGTAGAAGGCGCGCCGGAAGTCGCGCCGGCCGTAGTACTTCTCGACGTCCTTCTGGCGCTTCTCGCTGAGGCTGATGCCGGCGGGGTCGAAGATCTGGATCTGGATCATCTCCGGGTCCCAGCTGGAGATGCGCACGTGCATCCCGCCCTGGGCCGAGCCGCTCCTGACGTCGAAGCGGTTGACGGCGCTGCTGGCCACGCGCAGGTCGCGGACCACGACGCCGGTGGAGCTGAGGCCGCAGATGAGCGCGCGCTTGATGACCCGCGACGCCGGGTGGGCGTCGCGGCTGGTGGTGACGCGCGCGCCCTTCTTGAGCACGGTGCCGTAGGCCATGGCGACGTTGAGCGCGAGCTCGGCCGTGATGTCGACGTTGATGAGGCCGACGATGCCGTCGCGCCCGAAGAGCTGCGCGCTTCCGCGCGACTCCCAGATGATGCTCGAGTGGATCTGAGCGCCGGATTCGACCGTCTTGTACGGGTAGATCTTGACGTCCGGCGCCACGTAGGCCTGCTCGCCGATGACGCTCTCGTCACCGACCGCGGCGCCCTCGCTGAAGCTGGCGCCGGCCTTGACGTCGCAGTTGCGCCCGAGGATGGTGCCGTACACCTTGGCGGCGGAGCCGATGTAGGTGTTGGACCCGACCACGCTGTTCCTGACGTCGGCGTGGTCCTTGACCACCACGTTGTTGCCGAGCACGGAGTAGCGCCCGATGTTGGCCGTGGGGGCGATCTTGCCGTAGTTGCCGATGTAGGCCGGCCCGCTGATGTTCTCGAGCGAGTCGAGGTTGATGCCCTCGCCCACGAAGATGCGGTCGTGCAGCTCGATGCCGGGGAGCTCGGCCTCCACCTTGCCGTCGAGCAGGTCGCGGTTGGCGGCCAGGTACTGCGGCAGGCTGCCGATGTCCTGCCAGTAGCCCTCGGCCACGTAGCCGTACAGCGGGGCGCCCATGGCGAACAGCTTGGGGAACAGGTCCTGGCTGAAGTCGAAGGGGCCTTCGGCCGGGATGTGGTCGAAGATCTCGGGCTCGAGCACGTAGATGCCGGTGTTGACGGTGTCGCTGAACACCTGGCCCCACGTGGGCTTCTCGAGGAACCGTTCGATGCGACCCTCGTCGTCGACCACGACGACGCCGAACTCGAGGGGGTTCTCCACCCGCTTGAGGGCGATGGTGACCATGGCGCCGCGCTGCTTGTGGAAGGCGACGATCTCGCTGAGGTCGAAGTCGGTGAGGGCGTCGCCGCTGATGACGATGAAGGTGTCGTCCCGGAGGGCCTCCTCGGCCATCTTGACGCTGCCGGCCGTGCCGGCCGGGGTCTGCTCGACCGAGTACTGCATGCTCATGCCGAGGGCGGAGCCGTCGCCGAAGTAGTCGCGGATGGCCTTCGGGAGGAACATCAGGGTGACGACCGTCTCCTCGATGCCGTGGCGGCGCAGCAGTTCGAGGATGTACTCCATGCACGGCTTGCCGCAGAGCGAGACCATGGGTTTGGGCTGGTTGCTGGTCAGCGGGCGCAGACGGGTGCCCTCGCCGCCGGCCATGACGACTGCACGCACGTGCCTCACCTACGCTTTCGCCCCGAGGGATCGGTGTGATCCTGCCGGCTGAATCCTACCAGAGCCGTCCGCGGCGGTCGGGCGGGCGCAGCCCGCGCGCGCCGCCGTCCGTCAACGCGGCCCACGGTCAAGGCATGCCGCGGACCGACCGATTAAGCCAGCAGGCGAGCCGGTCGCCGGAACGACCCACGTTCCCCGGCACGCGGGTGCCGGGCCGTCGCAAGGGGGCACGTCATGCAGTCATCAGACCGCTCGGACACACCCACCTCGAAGGCGCGGTTCCTGCTGCTGCTGGCCGCGACCCTCGCGCTCCTCATCGTCTGCCTGGCCTTCGCCGCGGTCGGCTCCCGGCCCCCCGACGTCTCCGCGTCGCCGAAGACCACGTGGACGCCCACCCCGGGCCCGTCGTCGAGCACGCTGTGGGACAACCGCAACCCCTACGCGGTCGAGAACGGCGGCTGGGAGCCCACCATCGAGATCTACGTGGACCTGTTCATCTCCGAGATCTGGACGTACCACTGGAACCACGGCCACGGCGCGACCCCCGGCACCATCTCGCTGCAGACGGACTACGGCTACACGTACGGGCCCTGGCAGGCGACCGGCACGCCCGGGGCGAACAACGTGCCCAACGCGAACTGGGTGTGCCGCCCGCAGCAGGTGATCCCCGCGGGCCTGTACACGCTCGTCGACTCCGACCGGGAGACCTGGTCGCAGAACGAGGTCACCGGCGGCCTCGGCATGACGTGGGCCTACGGCAGCCCGGCGGCCAGCCCCAGCCCCTCGCCGAGCCCCACGCAGACACCGACAGGCACGCCGTCGCCCAGTACCTCCCCCAGCCCTACGCAGTCGCCGACCCAGAGCCCGACGCCGACCGTCTCGCCGTCGCCGACCGTGACGCCGACGCCCGTCGACCCCGCGACAGGTTGGGAGACGCAGCCCTCGGGGACCACCCGGACGCTGAGCTCCGTCTCGGCCTCGGATGCGACCCACAGCTGCGCCGTCGGTGACGGCGGGACCATCGTCGCCACCACCGACGGCGGCGAGACGTGGTCTCCGCAGAACTCGGGGACGACGGCCGACCTCAACGACGTCTGCTTCGTCGGCGGGGGCGGCGGCCCCGACATCGGCAAGGGCATCGGGGTCGGCCGCGGGTGGGCCGTCGGCGACGGCGGCACGATCCTCACGACGCTCAACGGCGGGGCCACCTGGACCAGGCAGACGTCGGGCACGAGTGCCGACCTGCTCGCCGTGACCTTCACCGACACCCAGCGCGGCTACGCCGTGGGCGGCGGCGGCACGATCCTCACGACGCTCAACGGCGGCGCGTCGTGGGCGGCGCGCCCGAGCCAGGGCACCGTGAGGCTCACCGACGTGACGTTCACCGACGCGATGCGCGGCTACGCCGTGGGCAGCGGCGGCACGATCCTCATGACGCAGAACGCCGGCGCGAGCTGGACGCAGCAGAGCTCGGGGAGCAGCTCGCAGCTGACGTCGGTCAGCTTCGTCGATCAGTCCCGCGGCTGGGCCGCCGGCGCGGGCGGCACGATCCTCTCGACGATGAACGGCGGGACGACGTGGCTGCCGCAGACGATGGGCGCCGGCGGCATCGACCTCAGCGCGATCGCCTTCCTCGACGCCATGCGCGGCTTCGCCGTCGGCGCCGGCGGCAACCTGCTCAGCACGCAGAACGGCGGCTTCAGCTGGAGCATCCAGAAGCTCACGCCCGGCATCCAGCTCCTCGGGCTCATGTTCCCGGACATGCTGCGGGGCTGGCTCGTGGGCCAGGCCGGGACGATCCTCTTCACCGACAGCGGCGGCGTGCCGCCCAGGCCGATCATCGCGACGGTCAAGCCGGGCTCCGGCAAGCGTCGCTCGGTCGTGACCATCGACGGCGCCGACTTCGGCAGCAACCGCGGCGCCGGGAACGTGCTGTTCGGCTCGAAGAAGGCCACGGCGTACCTCATCTGGACGCAGACGAAGATCATCTGCAAGGTGCCGGCCAAGGCGAAGAAGGGCCGGGTGGCGGTGACGGTCGTCACCTCCCTCGGCAAGAGCAACGCGAAGACGTTCAGGGTGAAGTAGATGCCGATCGCGCACGTGTGGTGCTTCGGCGACAGCACCTCCGACAACGGCGTGGGGCACCGCCTCACGCAGGAGCTCGTGACCCGGCCGGATGCGCCGCCCGAGGCCGTCGTGCTCGCCGGCGCCCCGGCGTACCCCGACGGCCGCTTCACCAACGGCCCCACGGCCGTGGAGGTGATGGCCGAGCAACTGGGCGCCGCCCTGGACGACTTCGCCGTGGGCGGCGCCCTGAGCGGGTACGGCAACTACTACGCCTGGGTCGACCGCTTCGCGCCCACCGGCCTGCTCGCGCAGGTCGACGCGTTCGTCGCGGCGCGGGCCGCGGAAGGAGCCGGCGGGCCGGCGGCGCCGGTGGTGGCCGCCTGCGACCTCTTCGTCGTGCAGCTCGCCGGCAACGACTACTACGCCTGGGCTGACCTCGGCCCCGCAGCGCCGCTGAGCGCCGAGGACGTGGCCCGCGAGATGGCGGCCAACGAGTGCGAGGCCGTGCGCCGGCTGGCCGCGGCCGGCGCCCGGCGCCTGCTCGTGATCGGCCCCAAGCTGGCGCCGGTGTGCCCGTGGGACGTCGCCGCCGGCCGCAGCGGCGTCGCCGGCGGCTTCACGTACGCGCTCAACGAGCTGCTCCCCGCCGA
>CAIXSE010000616.1 GCA_903921965.1 uncultured Thermoleophilia bacterium
ACGTCCTCGAGGTGCAGGATCAGGGCGAACTCGTCCAGGGTGAGGGCGGCGCCGACGCCGAAGGCGGCGGCGATCACCTCGAGGTACGGCTCGTGCGGCTGCAGCGCGAACTGGAGGATGCCGGCGACGACCATGACGACGATGCCGAACACCGAGTGGTGGATGTGCAGGCCGCCCGGCGTGACGATGCTGCCGGCGCCCGTCCCCGCACCGCCGTGGCGGCGCACCCGGCGCGTGTTGATGCGCACGACGGCGAACGTGAAGATGAACGCCAGCAGCAGGAAGAAGAGCGGCCGCTTGGAGGCGTCGAAGAGCCCGAACGGGAGTGTGGCGACGAGCGGCTGCATGGTCCTTCCTGTAGGGGCGCCGGCGGCCGCCCGCGGTTCAGATGGCCGACGAGGATGCGGAGGGGCTCGCCTTCGGGGTGGCGGCCTCTTGCGGCACACCGTTGGGCAGCCAGTCCTTCTTGAACGCCGTGAGCACGGCCTTGCTGATGAGCTTCTGCCCCTCGCCGCTGAAGTGGAACCCATCCGCCAGGCGGAGCGACGGCACGTAGTCACCGTCCTCGTCCACGAAGAGCGCCCACGAGTCGACGTAGCGGGCTCCCGGGATGTCTGCCACGGCCTGCTGGATGGCCTTGTTGACCGACTTCATGAACGAGTTGCTCGAACTCTTCCGCATGATCGGCATGCCGACCCAGTACACGCGACGAGCGCCGCCCTTGATGGCGGTCTTCGTCACGTCGGTGACCCGCTTCTGGTAGACGCGCATCCAGTCCGGGTCGCTGTGCGCGATCCACTTGCCGTTCTGCTCGATGGGCTGGATGTCGTTGGTGCCGAGCATCAGCACGACCGCGTCGGGCTTGTCGTTGCGCATGACCGACTCCATCTTGTCGCGCCAGTCGTAGAAGCTGGTGATGCAGAGGCCGCTGGACTCCTTGTAGAAGAGGACCGGCTTCACGCCCCTGATCTCGTCGAGCATCGGTCCGAGACCCCAGCCCAGCTCGCCGCCCAGGGAGTCGCCGCCGACCCAAACGCGCACCGGCTTCGAAGCGCTGGGCTCCCAGACCCTGGGCGGCGGGGTCGTGGCTTTCGGCGACGGGCTCGACGAGCCGCCCTGCCCGGCCGCCGAGCCGCCGGAGCCGGAGCCCGACGAGGACGAGGCGGAGCCGCCGGGCACTGCTGAAGCGCCGCCGTCGCCGCCGCGGGTGAGCAGCACGGCGGCCGCCGCCACGGCGGCGATGGCGATCGCGATCACGACGAGCGCCGTGAGGCGCCGGCGCCTGAGCCGGCGCCGGCGGTGGCTCCGGTCCCGGCGCGGCTCCGCAGTGTAGCGCTGGTACTCCATACCTCCCTCGCGTCCTCTCCCGGGACGAGTGTAGCCCACCCGGCTTCGGCGCGCGCCCCGTATCCCCTGCCGCCCGCGCGCCGACGGCTGCGCGGACCACGTGCGACGGTTGCGTGCCGGCGCTGCTGGGATACAGTGGCGCCGGACGATGGACGAGGCCGGCGACACCAGGCAGCAGCCTCAGGGCCCCGCGCCCGGCGCACCGGGCGCGGAACACGCGCTGCCGGAGCACGCGCACCGGGCCGCCGCGGCGTGGGCCGCGGCGGGCACCGCCGGGGCGGCCGCCGGCGCGGACGACGTGACGCCCGAAGAGGCCGAGAAGCTCGAGGCCCTGCTCGACCAGATCGAGGGGCAGGACAAGTTCGAGGACAGCCACGTCAAGTTCCTCGACAGCTTCGGCCTGGTCCTGCTGCTCCTCGTCGCGACCTACTTCGTCACGGCGATCAGCGGCGACCACCAGTGGGGCCGCGTGGGGTCGCTCGTCCTGCTGGCCGCCACCACGTGGTTCGCGCTCCGCGCCTCACACGTCCAGCGCGTCCTCCTGCGCTGGGCGGTCGCGCTCATCCCCCTGGTCACGACCATCGCCGTGGTCGCCATCCTCCTCGGCAGCGCGGAGACCGGCAAGGGCATCGGCGCCGCGCTCACCGTCCTGCTCGTGTTCGTGGCGCCGGTCGCCATCGCACGCCGGCTGCTGTCGCACATCTCCGTGAGCTTCAACACGTTCTACGGCGCCGTCTGCATCTACCTGCTCATCGCGATGTGGTTCGCCAGCGTGTACTCCTTCACGGGGTGGGTCGAGAGCACGCCGTTCTTCGTGCAGATCGTGCCGCCCGACAGGGCGGGGGCGATCGACTACCTGTACTTCAGCTTCATCACGATGACGACGGTGGGGTACGGCGACCTCACGGCCGCCGGCAGCGTCGGGCGCATGACGGCCGCCTGCGAAGCCGTCATCGGCCAGCTGTACCTCATCACCGTCGTCGCCCTCGTGGTGCAGAACCTGGGGCAGTCGCGCCACTACCGGGACATCCGCAAGCGCCTGCGGAACGACAGGTGAACCGGCGGGCGGTCCGCCGCCTGCGACCCCGCGCCCGGCTCACTCGCCGCTCGCGCCCCCGCCCCACTGCTGGCCCGCCGGCGTGCCGGTCGTGTCGGCGCGGCCCATCTCGATCAGCCGGAGGTCCATCTCCTCGCGGTGCGCCCGCTCCTTGCCCGTGACCCACAGGAACAGGGCGAGGGCCGCGATGACGGCCGCCGAGCTGAGGCCGATGATGAGCAGGTTGTCCACGCCGTCCCACGTGAGCGCGAAACCGAGGAAGATCACCCCGACGACGACGATGACGACGCTGGCGAGCAGCTCCTTGAGGTCGCCGAGGTTGTGCACCCGCAGCCACTTCGGCATGGGGATGTCGTCGCTGACGAAGAGGCTGTAGAGCCCGAGGGCGATGACGTAGAACACCGCCGCCAGCAGCGCCGTGTCGGCCTGCTGCACGAGCTTGCCGACCAGCTCCTTCTGGCTGACCTCGCCGCTGAGCGAGGCGGCCTGGACGATGATCACCACCGTGTGCCACACGCTGGAGATCATCAGCGCGACGAACGCCAGGAACAGGCCGACGACGTCGATGACGATGATGTAGCGGCTCCAGCCGACGACGCGCTGGACGGCCCGCCGCTTGCGGCCTTCGATCATCGGGACGCCCCCGTCACGCCTTGCGCAGCGCCAGCCCCTGGGCGACCGAGCCGATGCCGAAGACGATGGCGGCGATGCCGACGAGCGCCATCATGATGGCGATGGTGGGCCCGGGCCAGGCGATGAACACGGCGCCGACGATCATGAGCACCACGGCGAAGCCGAGAGCGACCCCCCAGCCCTCGCCGCGGTCGACCAGGGCGGCGACGGCCCAGGCGATGCCCCAGATGAGGAACGCCAGCCCGACGAGCACG
>CAIXSE010000617.1 GCA_903921965.1 uncultured Thermoleophilia bacterium
GCCGCGCTCGGCATCGCCTCGCCGGCGAGCATCATCGTCTACACGGTGCTGTTCGTGATCGGCCTCTTCGCCGTCATCGTGGCCATCTTCAGCTACCTCCTCGAGAAGTTCGCGCACCGCCCGGGCGCGGTGCTCGACGAGAAGACGGGCGAGGTCTACCTGGCCCCGACCGAGCTCGAGGTGATCACGGAGAAGATCGGCCCCGGCGGCCGTCCCATTCTCTGAGCGGGACCGGGAGCGTGCCCCCGAGCGCCTCCGCCTCCAAGCCGGCGCTCTTCGCCCGGCTCGTCAAGATCGAGCACAGCGTCTACGCCCTGCCGTTCGCGTACGCAGGCGCGTTCCTCGCCGCCGGCGGCGCGCCGACCTGGAGCCAGCTGCTGTGGATCACCGTCGCCATGGTCGGGGCACGCAGTGCCGCGATGGCCCTGAACCGCCTGATCGACGCCGAGCTCGACGCCCGCAACCCGCGCACGGCGCAGAGGGAGCTTCCCGCCGGCCGGCTCGGGCGCCGCGAGGTCTGGGTCTTCACCGTCGTCTCCGTGGCGCTGCTCGTGCTCGCCGCCTTCCAGCTCTCGGAGCCCTGCCGCTACCTGTGGCCCATCCCGCTGGCGGCGTTCGTCTTCTACCCCTACGCGAAGCGCTTCACGTGGTTCTGCCACTACGCGCTCGGGCTCACGCTCGGCCTGGCGCCGGCGGCAGCCTGGCTCGGTGTCAGCGGCCACCTCGGCGCAGTGCCGTGGCTGCTGTTCTTCGCGGTCGGGCTCTGGGTCGGCGGGTTCGACGTGATCTACGCCATCTTCGACCTGGACGTCGACCGCCGCGAGGGGTTGTACTCGGTGCCCGTGGCGGTCGGTCCCGAACGGGCCCTGCGCGTGGCTGCGGCGTCGCATGCCGCCGCCGCCGCCCTGCTCGTCGCCGTCGGCCTGCTCTGCGGCCTCGGCCCCGTCTACTGGGTCGGCCTGGCGGTCGTGCTCGCGCTTCTGGCGTGGCCGCACATCGACATCGCCCGTCGCGGGCTCGACGAGGTGGGGATGGGCTTCATGACGGTGAACGGCGCCGTGGGGCTCCTGTACGGCGCCGTCGTCATCGTCGCCACGCTGGTCTCGTGAGGCTGTGGAGGGGCTTGTGCAGTGGCGCACACGAATACCCCGTGTGGTACAATCCGAAACGCCGGAAAGGGGCGCGTCTCACGCGCCGGCGTCATGGGGACGCTCCGGTCACCACCGTGACGATTCTGAGGGGGACGTATAGGTGAGCGACAGCAACGCCCACGAGCAGTCGCAGCCGACCGAGGCTGGAGGTGGCCGTCGCCGGCGCACCTGGCTCGCCGGTGCGGCCGTGCTGGTCCTGGTCATCATCGGCGTCGTGATCCTGCTCACCCCTGTCGCCGCCACGTCCTCCTCTTCGTATTGCGGCAGCTGCCACTCCATGAAGCAGGCCTACGCCAGCTGGAAACGCGGCCAGCACTCGCAGGTCGCCTGCTCCGCCTGTCACGTCCCCCTCGGGGTCACCGCCTCGCTCGAGTGGCGCACCAGAGAGGCGCGCAACATCTGGCTCAGCTACCTCAACATGCAGCCGGCCAACGACCAGCAGCCGCGGCCCGCCTCCGAGAACTGCATCAAGTGTCACCCTCTGAAGGGTCTCATGGGCATCCCCGGCGAGATCCGCATGCCCCACGCCAAGCACATCAACCAGAACAACCTCGAGTGCATCGACTGCCACGACCACACCGCGCACGCGGCGCCTGAGGGCGAGAGCAGCGCCGTGAGCATGGCGCCGTGCACCATGTGCCACGAGCAGACGCAAGACCCCAACCAGTGCACGTTCTGCCACTACACGCCGCCGGTCCAGGGCAAGTCGCATCCCACCGATTACCTGCAGGAGCACGGCGCGCTGGCGCTGCAGAACGAGCAGGACTGCCTGCGCTGCCACCACAACAAGGAACAGTTCTGCGACGGCTGCCACTCCAAGCCCACCCCCGGCCACTACTCGGGCAACTGGCCCTACGCACACGGCAAGGAGGCCGCGAAGGACCGCGGCCGCTGCCTCGGTTGTCACACCGAGAAGCAGCTGTGCAACCAGTGTCACACCGTCGACCACCCGGCAGACTGGGCCACGTCGCACGCGCCGGTCGCCGCCGAGGGCACGCGGTCGTGCATGGTGTGTCACCCGAAGCAGATGTGCGTCGAGTGCCACGAGGCTGAAGGGATCCCCACGCTATGAGCGGTGTACTTTCGGAGCCCCGCTCCACGCCTCGCCTGCGGCGGGTATCGAGCGCGCACACCGTCATCCTCGCCGTGTTTGCGGCCGTCTGCCTCGTGCTGGTGGCGGCCGGCCCCGCGGCGGCGGTCACGTTCACCATCCCTGTGGGCGGCAGCGACCGCTGCCTCGCGTGTCACGAGAAGCCAGACCTCGGCACCGTCGAGGTCGACGGCGAGCAGAAGAGCCTCACCGTCTCGGCGGACGGGTTCCACGACTCCATGCACGGGCGTCTGGACTGCACCTCGTGCCACGTGGGCTTCGAGGCCCGCGACCACACGCCCCAGGAGACCGAGGGCTGGTACGAGGAGGCGAGGCTCACGGCGTGCAGCGACTGCCACGCCGACCAGGCCAAGATGTACGACAGGTCGTTCCACGGCAACCTCGTCATGAACGAGGGCTCCACGAAGGCGCCGGCGTGCGCCAGCTGCCACGGCTCGCACTACATCGAGGACCCCACCACGATGGAGTTCCGCGAGAAGATCCCCGAGATCTGCGGCCGCTGCCACGGCGAGAAGGCGTTCACCTACGAAGACACGTACCACGGCAAGTCGGTCCGCCTCGGCGACACGTCGCGCGCCGTCTGCACCGACTGCCACGGCTACCACGAGATCCTGCCGAGGTCGAACCCGGCGAGCGCCGTGAGCTCGCAGAACGTGGTAGAGACCTGCGGCAAGTGCCACTCGCACGCGAACACGAGGTTCTCGAGCTTCCTCGTGCACGTCGACCGCAGCACGCCAAAGTCGTCCTTCTGGGTGTGGCTCATGGAGATCAACCATGCAGTGCTCATCGGCGTGCTCTTCACGCTCGGCGGGCTGCACTGCATCCTGTACTTCTACCGAGGCCTGAGGGAGGGGATGTACCACCGTGGCAAGCGTTGACACCGGCATCGACCAGGGGGGCATCGCCCTCGATCACGCGCCGTCGGCCGCGGCGCACCCCGCCATCCACATCCGCAAGCGCTTCCGGCGGTTCACCGCCTTCCAGCGGTGGGTGCACTTCTTCATCATGGTGAGCTTCTCGATCCTGGTGCTCACCGGCATGCC
>CAIXSE010000618.1 GCA_903921965.1 uncultured Thermoleophilia bacterium
CGCCGTGATGTCGCGGAGGATGTGGACGGCGCCGACGATCTCACCGCCGCCGGCGGTGAGCGGGTCGGCGCTCACCTCGTACCAGCGGTCGCCGAGGGCGACGTCCAGCGTCTCCCGCCGGCCGGTCTCGAGCATCCGCACGTAGGGGCAGCCGTCGAGGAAGCCGGAGGCGCCGTGCATGAGCTCGTAGCAGGTGCGGCCGCGGAGGTCGTTCGGCTCCACACCGAAGAGCCCGCCCATGCTGCGGTTGCAGCGGATGACCATGCCGTCGCGATCGAGGAGGCAGACCAGGTCGGGGAGGGCGTCGAAGGTCCTGCTCCAGTCGCCGGCCGCGCGCTCCGCCGCCCCGGTGGCGCGCTCGGTCTCGACGAGGGCGTCGAGGAGCCGGTCCACCTCCCGCTCCGGGGCGTCGGCCTGAAGACACGCGTCGGGGTGCAGGTAGTGGCGGTTGCGGCACAGGGTGCGGCCGGTGATCACGAGCGGATGGGTGCGGATCACGTCGAGCAGGACCTCCGGCGGGAAGCGCTTGCGGTCGTACTGGCAGATCGCCCCGGCTTCGTGCCCGGGGAAGAAGCGGTTCAGCTGGGCCTCGTACTCGACCAGGCGGTCGCTGCCGGGGGCGCCCGCGAGGACCCACGTCATCTCCCCGGTGACGCGCAGTGCACGGAACCCGTCGGCCAGCGCCCGCTCGGTCTCGGCGGTGAGCAACGCGATCATGTCGTCGGGGTCGAAGGCGCCGTCGCGGAGGTAGGCCCCGCGCGGGGTGAGGAGCGCGAGGGCGCCGCGGCCGGCCTGGGCCTCGGTGTCGACGCCCGCTGCGCCGAGGGCGGCGCCGAGCTCAGCGATACCGCCGGCGTCGGCGATGCAGACGCAGCGTTCCCCGGCGGCCAGCCCGAGACGTACGTAGGGCACCACGGCCGCGAGCTGCTCTTCGCGCGAGCTGTAGACGAGGCACACGTGGTCGTGCGGCCCGAGTGCCTCGATCGCCGGCAGAAGGCTGTCGCCTGCGGTGTTGGTGCTCACGCTTCCGTCCCCCCGTCAGTGCGCGATGCTCCATCCTACCGGGCGCTGGGGACGCTGCCTACGTCCGCAGTGTTGGGCACGCGACAAAGGCGTCGCCACCGGAGCCTACGTCTTTGGTCGTACGCGGCGCTTCGATCAGCGGCGGAGGAGCCGCAGGCCGTTGGCGGTCACCAGCAGCGAAGTGCCCATGTCGGCGAAGACGGCGAGCCAGAGGCTGACCAGGCCCAGCGGGGCCAGCAGCAGGAAGATGCCCTTCACGACGATGGAGAACACGATGTTCTGCCAGATGATGCGCCTGGTGCGTCGGCCGAGGAGGACCACGTCGGGGACGGCCGTCAGTTCGTCGCCCATGAGGGCGATGTCGGCGGTCTGCAGGGCGGCGTCGGTGCCCGCGGCGCCCATGGCGATGCCGAGCGTAGCGGTGGCGAGGGCCGGGGCGTCGTTGACGCCGTCGCCGACCATCGCTACGGCGGCGTAGCCGTCGCGCAGGCCGGCGACCGCCGCGACCTTGTCGGCCGGCAGCAGGCCGGCGCGCACGTCGTCCACGCCGGCTTGGGCGGCGATGGCCGCCGCCGTCTCCTGGTTGTCGCCGGTGAGCATCGTGATGTGTTCGACGCCGAGCGCGCGCAGCCGCGCGACGGCCTCGGCGGCGCCCTCGCGGAGCGGGTCGCTGACGGCGATCACGCCCAGCGCGCCGTCGCCGCCGCCGACGACGACGGCCGTCTTGCCCTCGCGCTCCAGGCGCGTCACGGCGGCCGTGAGGGCCGGGTCGGCGGCGTGGCCGCCGAGCAGGTCCGGGCGGCCGACGTAGTACAGCCGCCCGGCGACCTCGGCGCGCACGCCCTTGCCCGGGATGGCGCGGAAGCGCTCGACGGCCGGGCCCTCGTCGCGGCAGCCGCACCCGGCCGCGGCGGCGCCCGCGGGCTCGTCGCAGCCGCACCCGCAGGCGTCGCCTGCGTGGGCCGCAGGCCCGGCCGGCCCCGCGTGCTCGACGATCGCCCGTGCGAGCGGGTGCTCGCTGAGGCGCTCGATGGCGGCGGCCACGCCGAGCACCTCGTCTTCCGTCGCCCCGTTCAGCGTCACGACGTCGGTCACACGCGGCCGGCCCATCGTCAGCGTGCCGGTCTTGTCGAAGGCCACGGCGCGGAGGCCGGCGGCCTGCTCGAGGAAGACGCCGCCCTTGATGAGGATGCCGCTCCGCGTGGCCCGCGCCAGCGCGGCGAGGATGCTGACGGGGGTGCTGATGACGAGGGCGCACGGGCAGCTGATGATGAGCAGTGCGAGGCCGCGGTAGAACCAGGTGTCGAACGGCTGCCCGAACAGCAGCGGTGGCACCAGCGCCACGGCCGCCGCCAGGGCCACGACGACCGGCGTGTACCGCGCGGCGAAGCGGTCGACCACGGTCTGCGCCGGGGCGCGCTGCGCCTGCGCCTCCTCGACCAGGTGGACGATGCGGGCCACGGTGTTGTCGGAGCCGGCCGCCTTGGCCCGCAGCCGCAGCGTGCCGCCCTCGACGATGGAGCCGGCGTAGACGTGGTCGCCGGGGGCCTTGGAGACCGGCCGGGACTCGCCGGTGACCTGCGACTGGTCGGCGGCCGCGTGGCCGTCGACCACGACACCGTCCACGGCCACGCGCTCGCCCGGGCGCGCCAGCACGACGTCGCCGGCGCGCACCTCCTCGACCGGCACGACGTGCTCGTGGTCGCCGTGCACGACGGTGGCCTCGGGCGGCGCCAGCGCCATGAGGCCGCTGATCGCCCGCCGCGTGCGCTCGAGCGTGTGCACCTGCAGCACCGTGCCGAGGCCGAACAGGAAGGTGACGAGGCCGGCCTCCGACCACTGGCCGATGGCGGCGGCGCCGGCAGCGGCCAGGGTCATGAGTACGTTCATGTCGACCTGGCGGGCGCGGAGGCTGAAGAAGGCGGCGCGGGCCACGAAGGCCCCGCCCGCGACCATCGCCGCGGCGAAGAGCCACGGCGAGGCCGCCGGCGCCAGCGCCTCGGCCGCGAACCCGGCGACTATGAAGGCGCCCGAGACGAGCGTCAGCACGGCGCGGCGGTCGCGGAGCCAGAAGCTGCGCTCGGGGACGGACGCTTCGCGGAGTCCGCGTGCCGGCGCGGCCGCCCGGCTGCGCTCCACCGTGTCGTAGCCCAGGCGCCGGACGGCCGTGTACACCTTGGCGACGTCGGTCTGCTGCGGGTCGAGCACCAGCGCCAGCGTGGCCGCGCCGAAGTTCACGTCCGCCTGCGTCACGCCGGGCTCGCGACGGAGCGCGCCCTGCAGCTTCTGGGCGCAGTCGGCGCAGTCCATGCCGGTCACGTGCAGGATGCGGCGCTCGGCGCCGTCTTCGCCGGGCAGCGGGACGAGCAGGTCGAGCTCGCCGTGGTCGTGCACGGCGAGCGGGCAGTGGTCGGCGCAGTGGGCCTGGGCGCCGGCGCGCCGCGCGAACGTGCGGACCTCGTCGGCGCTCAGCGCCTCCGGATCGTAGTGGACGCTGAGCAGGCCGCGAGAGACGGCCGCCTCGACGGCGTGCACGCCGTCGAGGCGGCCCAGCTCGCGGCCCACCTCGTCCACGCACCCGCCGCATTCCGCCTCGCGCGGCAGGAGCAGGGCGAGCTCCAGGGTCTGCTCGCGGAGGCCGGTGGCGCTCACGAGGCCTCCGCCTCGGCCGGCCTGACCCAGCCGCCGTGCCGCACGTGCTCGCGCGTCATGTCCAGGAGGATGCGGATGTGCTCGTCGTCGGGCGAGTAGAAGACCATCTTGCCGCTGCGCCGGGCGCGGACCAGGCGGTTGGCGCGGAGCACGCGCAGGTGGTGGCTCACGTTCGACTCGGACATCCCCACCGCGGCGGCGAGGTCGCAGACGCACAGCTCACCGGCCTCGATGATCGCGTCCATCAGGCGGCAGCGGCTGGGGTCGGCGAGGACCTTGAACACGGCCGCCACGGCGGCCGTCTCGTCGGCGCTGCCGAGCCTCGCGCGCACGGCGCGCACCCGCTCGGGGTCCACCACCACGACGTCGCAGTGGTCGAGGCCGCCGGCCTCGTCCCTGCCGCAGACCACCTCGCCGCTCACCACCCCTCCTCGTCTGAACATCTGAGCACTCGTTCAGATGATAGTCCGCGAAGGGATGCTGTCAAACGTCTCGCGCCAGGCCACCTGCCGCTCAGTCGATGATCGGAGGGAGCTCGGGCTCCTCGGCGGACGCGGCGCCGCGGCGGCCGGCGGCGAAACCGGCGGCGGCGAGCACGGCCAGCCCGGCGATGATGAGCGCCATGCCCGCGCCCTCCACCGCCGACGGCGTCTCGCCGAGCTGGACCCAGGCGGCGATCACCCCGACCACGGGCACCGCGAGGGCGCCCAGGCCCGCGGCACCCGCCGGCAGCGAGCGCAGGGCGAGGATCCACAGCGACCAGCAGACGGCGTTGGCGAGCAGTACCGAGTACAGGAGGCACGCGACGAAGCTGCCGGTCCAGACCGGCCAGCCGCCGTGCGTGAGCACCGCGGTCACGCCGAGCGCCGCTCCGCCGATGCCCAGCTGCCAGGCGCTGAGGTTGAGGGTGTCGTGCGTCGCGCCGCGTTGCAGCAGCTTGACGAGCAGCGACCCGCCCGCCCACGAGAGGCCGGCTGCCAGGGCGAGCGCGCCGCTGAGCGCCCCGCGGAGATCCCACGGCCCCACGACGAGGACGAGGCCGGCCAGCGCGAGCGCGACCGCCGGCCACTGGCCTCCGCGCAGGCGCTCTCCCAGGACCGGCCAGGCCAGGAGCAGGAGCCAGAAGGACATGGTGTAGACGAGCACCGTCACCTTGCCGGCGCCTCCAGCGGTGAGCGCCAGGGTGGCGAGGCCGTTGAACAGCGCCGTCTGCAGCAGGCCGATGGGGAGCGTCCACCTGAGCGGCGGCGGACGCAGCG
>CAIXSE010000619.1 GCA_903921965.1 uncultured Thermoleophilia bacterium
CGGCGCCCGCCGCCGGCCCGGCCGTCATCTACGGCGTCGGCGTCGGCCCCGGCGACCCCGGTCTGCTCACCGTGCGCGCCGTCGAGGTCCTGCAGCACGTGACGGCGGTCATGACGCCCGCGCCCAAGCGCGGCGGGGAGAGCCTGGCCTACGACATCGCCCGCACCCACCTGCCGGCCGGGTGCGAGGTGGTCCACGGCCACTTCCCGATGACCGAGGACCCGGAGACGCTGCGCACCGCGTGGGACGAGGCGGCGGCCGGGCTGCTGCGCCTCGCCGCCGCCGCGCCGCCCGTCGCCTTCATCACGCTGGGCGACGCGATGCTGTACAGCACCTGGAGCTACCTGCTGACGGCGATCCGGCGCCTCGCGCCCGGCGTCGCCGTCGAGACCGTGCCGGGTGTCACGGCCATGGCCGCCTGCGCGGCCGCCGTCGGCCGGCCGCTGGCGGAGGGCCGCGACCCGCTTTTGGTGTGGCCCGACGAGCCGCCGGCCGACCCCGGCGCGCTGCTCGAGGTGGCGCCCAACCTCGTCTTCATGAAGGCGGGGCGCCACCTGGACGCGCTCGCCGACCTCGCCGACGCGTCCGGCGCGGAGGCCGTCGCCGTGCGCCGCGCCTCGCAGGAGCGCGGCGCCTTCACGTCCGACCTGCGCTCCTGGGCCGGCGACCGCGAGTACTTCACCACCGTCCTCATGCACCGGGAGGAGAGCGAATGATCTGGTTCATCGGCGCGGGCCCGGGTGACCCCGAGCTCATCACCGTGAAAGGCCGCCGCCTCCTCGAGGAGGCCGACGTCGTCGTGTACGCGGGTTCCCTGGTCCCGAAGGCCGTGCTCACCTGGACGCACGAGGGGTGCGAACTGCACGACAGCGCCGGGATGACGCTGGGCGAGCAGGTCGGCGTGATGGCCGCCGGCGAGGCGGCCGGCAAGAAGGTCGTCCGCCTGCACACCGGCGACCCCAGCATCTACGGCGCCATCGGCGAGCAGATGCGGGCGCTGGACGCCAAGGGCCTGACGTACCAGGTCGTGCCCGGCGTGAGTTCGTTCGTCGCGGCGGCCGCGGCCCTGCCGGTGGAGCTCACGTCCCCCGGCATCTCGCAGACGGTGATCATCACCCGCCAGGCGGGGCGCACGCCGGTGCCGGACGGGCAGGACCTGGCCGGGCTGGCGTCGCACGGTGCCACGATGGCGGTGTTCCTCTCGGCCGGCGACCTCGAGGGCACGGTCGCCGACCTCTGCACGCACTACCCGGCGGACACAGCTGCCGCCATCGTGCAGCGCGCCTCGTGGCCGGAGCAGGTCGTGCTGCGCGGGACGCTGGCGACGATCGCGCAGCAGGCGCGCGAGGCTGCCGTGGACCGCACCGCGATGATCCTCGTCGGCAACGCGCTGCGCAACGAGGGCGACCCGTCGCTGCTGTACGACGCGGGGTTCACGCACGGGTACCGCGTCGCCGGGGAGCCGGGCGGGGCCGACGCCGGCCCGGCCACGAGCGCCGCCGGCCCGGCGGGAGCCGCCGAGTGACCATCACCTGGGACAGGCCCGGCCCCATCGCGCTCGTCGCCGTGAGCGAGGAGGGCGCGCGACTCGGGCTCGGCCTGCGCGAGCGCTTCGCCGACCCCACCCGCGTCACGCTGTGGGCGGCGAAGCCGTACATCCCCGGGGTCCGCGTGTACGAG
>CAIXSE010000620.1 GCA_903921965.1 uncultured Thermoleophilia bacterium
CACGGTAGCGATCGGCTTCTGCCAGTTACCGTTCTTCGGATCCATGGCGGTGACGGTCGGAGCGGTGACGTCCATCTTGACCGTGCTGGTCTTGTAGCCGGTCACGGACGTGATGTTGATGTACGGATGCTGCGGGATCGGGGCCCAGCCCACGACGACGCCCTTCTCGACGTTGCCGGGGAACTTGACCTTGGCCTCGATGGCAGCCGGGTTGGTGGCGTTGTCGATCGAGAAGTAGTCGATCGTGTGGATGGAACCCTGGACCGGCGCGGTGAAGCTGACGTCGGTGTCGAGGTTCACGGCCACGGCGGTCGGCACGTTGGCCGTCCACGGGGTGGCCTGGTCAGTGCGGTACCAGGTCACAGCCACGCCCGAACCAGGATTCTGGTCCACAGCGTTGATGACGATCGGCTTGGTGCCGTTGACCCAGTTGTCGGCGCCGAAGGTGGTGATGGAGCTGCTCGGCGGACGGGTGTCGATCTTGACGGTCTGCGTGGTGGACTCAGCCGAGTTGCCGGCCTGATCGGTCGCGCGGAACTGGACCGGCCAGATGCCGTCGGTGCGGCTGTTCGGGTACGGGTCGACCGGGAAGGTCACCAGACCAGGATTCTGGCTGAGCGAAGCCCACGTGGTCGGGATCCTCGAGCCGCTGTGCGGAAGCAGGAACGGCATCGGCCAATTCGGGACCTGGTACTCGATGCCAGGAGCCGCGAGCATGGAGTTGTTGTCCGTGGAGGCGAGACGGATGGAGAACTCGTCGTTGTACCACGGGGAGTTGCCGGTGATGCTCAGCACGGGGGCCTTGTTGTCGAGCCACGCCCATGCGACGTTCCACGGCTCCTTGTTGCCGGCGTTGTCGACCGAGCGGTACCACACGTACACCGGACCGACCGGAGCAGTCTCGCTGATGACGACGCTGGTGCCCTTGGTGCCGGAGGCGCTGAGGGCCGGCGGAGTCGTGGCGGAGTTGCCGGTGATGTACTCGGTGTAGGCGACGCCGCTGGCGATGCCCGAACCACCGACGTCACTGGCGATGAAGTTCATGGTGATGTTCTTGTTGGTCCACGCCGGGGCGGACGGAGCCACGCGGGCAGCGCCGGCCGGATCGGACGTGAAGATGGTGCTCGGCGCCATGACGTCGGAGGTCACGACCGTGCCCGGGACGCCGATGCCGATGAAGTTACCACCAGGAGCGGACTTGGCGGCGGCCGGAGCCGGACCGATGCCGTAGTCCTCCCACGGGAAGCCACCGTTACCGGCATAGTCGGAGCCGGTCACGAAGACAGCGTACTGAGCGTTGTAGTTCGGGTAGACGTAGATCGAGCCGCTGATGTGCCACTGGTACGGATCGAACGCGTTGACCTTGACGGTGAGGGCGCTCTGGAGGGAGATGATGCGGTGGCTCGCGTAGCCCTCCCACAGCACCCAGTCGCCGCCGGTCTCGGCGCTACGCCAGAAGACGTGAGCCTCAGGTGCGAACTCGGCACCCGGCTGGTCGCCCCACGGGAAGTAGCCGGCCACGCCGGAGCCACCGTCGTCGATGATGTTGCCGCTGACGGGGATGCTGCCGGTGTAGTAGCCGCTGTCGTTGGTGGTGGCAGGCCACGTCCAGACGACGTACGGGGACTTGGTGTCGTACCCGATGGTGTCGTAGCTGTAGCCGATCTGGGGGAGACCATTGACGTCACGGGCCCAGTGCTTCACCTGGTAGACGCCGTCGTTCTGGTTCCAGAAGCCGTCCATCGGACCCGGCGCGGTCAGGGGGAGACCCGGCCAGGTGGGCTTGCTGATGCCGACGAAGGGAGCCGGCGGGTTGATGCCGCCCCACGGCACCCAGGTGAGGGGGGTCATCACCTGCTCGGCGTTGTTGTTCTTCGTCACGGCCCAGTTGGTGACGCCCATCGAGGCGAACGGGTACTGCTGGCCGAACTCGAACCACACGTCGCCGTGCATGCCCTCGCCGTTGGTCCAGCGGATGTCGCCGCGACCGGGGTGACCGGCGGGATCAAAGGCCAGCGTGGAGACCGGCGGAGCGCTGAAGTCGAGCTCGACGATCTGCGAGTAGGCCAAGGTGATGGTGCCCAGCGGGTTGCTGGCCTGCCAGAAAGTGGCGCGGATCTGGAACTGATCGCCGTCCTGCCAGTAGGGGAAGGTGATGCCGTTGGCGTCGACCGTCCACGTGGGGAGGGTGAGGGTGGTGGTGATCGAGTTGGTGAACGCGTAGTAGGCGTCACCGATATCGTGCCAATCCGACCAGGCACCGGCGACGCCGTAGCGACCGCGCACATCGAACGACACCCTGTCAGCCGTGGCCGACGTGGCCGTGACGTGGAAGGTGAGGTCCGTGGAGTACGCCTGGCCCGTGTTCAC
>CAIXSE010000621.1 GCA_903921965.1 uncultured Thermoleophilia bacterium
AAGAAGGGCTGGCCGGCCTCGGCCGACCCGTACTACCAGCCCGACGCGGCGGACACGATCGGCTTCGACCTCGAGAAGGCGGACCAGCTGATGGACGAGGCGGGGTACACCGACACCGACGGCGACGGCATCCGCAACGACCCCAAGCACGGCGGCAAGGACATCAAGCTCCGTCTGTGGGCGCGCGACATCTCCCCCGAGAGCCAGGTGCAGGGCAAGCTCATCGCCGGCTGGCTGCAGCAGATCGGCCTCGACATCGAGTACTCCGTGGTGGACGAGGGGGCGCTCGGCGACAGCATCTGGAACTACAAGGGCGACACCTACGCGCCCGACTACGACCTCGCCCTGTGGGACTTCATGGGTTACATCGACCCGGGCGACTCCGCCGCCTGCTTCACCACCGAACAGATCGAGAACTACAACGAGATGAACTGGTCCAACGCGGAGTACGACCGCCTCACCGAGGAGCAGTACCGCGAGATGGACGTGGCGGCGCGCATGGAGCTGCTCAAGCAGGCCCAGGCGGTCATGTACGCGGAGCAGCCCATGATCGTCATCGACTACCCATCGGTGCTGCAGGCCGTGAACGTGGCGAAGTGGGAGGGCTGGCAGCCGTACGTGCAGGGCAGCGTGTGGAACAACTTCCTCGACCGGCAGAGCTATATCGAGCTGAAGCCGAAGGTCGCCGCCGACGCGTCGACGACCACGTCGGGGGGCTCGTCGTCGAGCACCGTGTGGATCGTGGCCGCCGTGGCTGCCGTGGTCGTGGTCGCGCTCATCGCGTGGCTCGTGCTGCGCCGCCGCGGGCGCGCGCTCGAGGAATGACCGGAGCGCGGCCGCCGGTCGCGCCGCCCGGCGACTACCACGTGCACACGACGTGGTCGGACGGCACGGGCAGCGTCGAAGACTGCGTCGCCCGTGCCGTCGAGCTCGGCCTGCCCGAGATCGGTATGGCCGACCACGTGTCGCCGTGCCCGCAGCCGGGTGAGGACTGGTGGGTGCCGCTCGACCGGCTCGGCGCCTACGTCGACGACGTGCGCCGGGCCGCGGAGCGGCACGACGACATCACCGTGCTGGCCGGCCTCGAGGCCGAGTTCGTCGTGGGCCGCGAGGCCGAGCTCGGCCGTCTGCTCGACGCGTACGACTGGGACTACGTGGTACTCGGCGTGCACGAGGTGGACGGCTTCGTCTTCGACGACCCGGCCCTGCGCCGGGACGCGCGCTGGGCGCGGCCGGACGAGCTGCTGGCCGCGTACTACCGCACCGTGCGCCGCGCGGCAGAGTACGGCCGCGGCGACATCCTCGCGCACGTCGACTACATCGGCCTGTGGGGCCACGAGCCGGGCCCGGCCGTGTGGCCCGAGATCGAGGCCGCGCTCGACGCCCTGGCGGTGTCGGGCGCGGCCCTCGAGCTCAACACCGACCGCGTCAGTGACCCGGCCGGCGTGATGTACCCGTCGCCGGCCGTCCTCGCCCTGGCGTGCGACCGGGGCATCCCGCTGGTGATCGACTCGGACGCGCACGAGGCGGAGCACGTCGGGCGCCTGTGGGACGAAGCGATCGCGCACGCCCTCGCGGCGGGGTACCGCGAGACCCTGCGCGTCTCGGACCGCACCGCGGTACCGCTGCCGGGGGCGGCGGCCGGAGGCGGCCCGGCGTGAGCGCCGCCGGCACGCCGGCCGCGCGGCGGCCCGGCGCGCGGCGCCTGGGCGA
>CAIXSE010000622.1 GCA_903921965.1 uncultured Thermoleophilia bacterium
CTCGTACACCGCCGTGAACTCGCCGGCCGTGGGCTGCGACGTGGTCGGCAGCACGTCCGACGCCTCGAGCTTCCTGAAGAACTCGGTGTACGACATGTCGACGCCGTCGCGGAACGTCTCGTCGCCGAAGTGGACCTTGAGGGGGACCATGTACATCCCCGGCCTGTCCCAGAACCCGTCCGAGGGGTCCGAGGTGGAGTCGAGGACGATGGCCGTGTTGTCGAGGCTGAGAGTGGTGCTCATGCTGACCTCACTCCGCGCTGGCGAGGATGGGATAGAGCGGCTGGCCGCCCTCGTGGAAGTGGACTTCGGCCTCGGGTGCGAGCTCCGCGGCGAGAGCCTCGAGCCGCTCGCGCGCCACGCCGGAACCGTTGAGGGCGGTGAGCACGGTGATGTACTCCGCACCGCCCTCCGCGAACGCCTCAAGCACGCCCGCGAAGGCCTCTTCGAGCGACTCCGCGGCGGCCACGAGGTGCCCGTCGACCAGGCCCATGGCCTGGTCCTTGCGTACCTGCACGCCGTCGAGCTCCGAGTCGCGCACCGCACGCGTGACCTCCGCCGAGCGCACCTCGGCGATCGCGTCCTGCATCAGCCGGGCGTTGTCGACCGCGTCGGCCTCGGGGTCGAAGGCGACCATGGCGGCGAGACCCACCGGGATGGACGCGGACGGGACGACGGCGATGTGGCCGGCGCTCATGCCCGCGGCCTGTTCGGCGGTGAGGATCACGTTGCCGTTGTTCGGCAGGATGACCGCTTCTTCTGCGCCGAGCGCCTCGACCGCTTCGAGCAGCTGCGCGGCACTGGGGTTCATGGACTGGCCGCCGTCGACGATCGCGGCGCACCCGAGCTCGCGGAAGAGCTCCTTGTTGCCCTCGCCGGCCACCACGGCCACGACCACCGTGCCCGTCTCCTCGGGCGCCGCGGCGCCCTGCAGCCGCACGTCGCGCGCCCGGGTCTGCTCGTGCATGTCGTTGATCTCGACCTCGGCGAGGGAGCCCAGCGTGACGGCCCGCGTGAGCACCGCGCCGGGGTCGTTGGTGTGGACGTGGACCTTGACCATGCGCTCGTCGCCGACCACCAGGGCGCTGTCGCCGATGGGCAGCAGGAACGCCTCGAACGCGGCCTTGTCCAGGTCCTCGCCCTTGATGAGGAAGCTCGTGCAGTAGCGGAAGGCCGAGAGTTCGGAGGCCTCTGCGACGACCGCCGCGGGGGCGCGCCTGTCGCTGCTGCGCAGCGCGACGCGCGCCGGGGCGGCGCCCACCTCGCCCTGCATGAGCCCGACGACGCCGGCGGCCAGGCCGCGAAAGAGCACCAGCAGGCCGTACCCTCCGGCATCGACCACGCCGGCCTTCTTCAGCGCGGGAAGCTGGTCTGTGGTCTTCTCGACCGCCACCCGCCCCGCCTCTTCGACGGCGACGAGCAGCTTGGCGAGGCCCCACTCGTCGGGGATGCTCTGCCCCGCCGCGGCCATCTCGCGGATCACCGTGAGCATGGTGCCTTCGACGGGCTCCTTGACGGCGCGGTAGGCGCACGACGTGCCCTCGGCGAGCGCGGCCTTGAAGCCGGCGGTGCTGAGGTTCTCGGAGCGGCCCCACACATCGCAGAGGCCGCGTACGATCTGCGACAGGATGACCCCGGAGTTACCACGCGCGCCCATGAGCGAGCCCTTGGTGACGGCGGCGGCGACGTCGGGCACGCTCTCGGCGTCGCTCTGCTGGAGCTCGTCGAGGACGGCGCGCACGGTGAGCGCCAGGTTCGTGCCCGTATCGCCGTCCGGGACCGGGTAGACGTTGAGGTCGTTGATGACGCCGCGCTCAGCCTCGATGGCGGCGAGTGCGGCGTCGATGACAGCGACGGCGGCGAGCCGGGTGTTCAATCCTGGAGGTCCTCGACGCGCACCGAGACCTCGCCGAGCGGCACGCCGCACACCTGGCCGACCTGGTACCGGACCTGCTCCTGGAGGTTGGCGGTCACCTGGGCGAGGTTCAGCCCGCGTTCCATGACGACGTGTAGGGCGATGTCGGCGCGGCCGTCGTTGATCGCGACCTCGACGCCGTCGAGGAACGAGCTGCGCAGGAAGTGGCTGAGGCGGCGCATGGGCTTCTCCTGCATGGCGACCACCCCGTAGGTGGCGCGCGCCGCCTTGCCGGCGAGCTTGGCGATGACCTGGTGGGCGATGGTGACGCCGCCCGCGAGGCCCGGCGAGGCGAACGGGAGATGGAGGTCGGCCGCTGCCACGGGAGGCCTCAGCCCTCGTCCGGGGGCAGGCCGTTGAGCTCGGCGACCACGACCTCGGGGTCGACCTGGTGAAGGAT
This sequence comes from uncultured Thermoleophilia bacterium, assembly GCA_903921965.1. The sequence goes on from CAIXSE010000622.1 coordinate 2,316, forward strand.
GGCCCCCGCTTCGATGGACTCCGACTGGGCGCCGATGCACAGGCAGCACGCCATGCCGTGGCTCTCGAAGATGGCGCGCGCGCGCGAGTCGGCCGCAAGGGCATCGAAGATGGACATGTCCTTGGTGAACGCTGCCATAGGCCCCGCTTGTCCGTGACGCCGGCGCGACGAGGGCCCCGCGTTTGCGTTGCCCGACGGCGTGCAGCATACTAGCGCAGCTGTCGCCCAATCAAGC
>CAIXSE010000623.1 GCA_903921965.1 uncultured Thermoleophilia bacterium
CGAGGGCGAGCTCATCGGGCACGAGGCCATCGAGATCCTGCGCGGCGAAGCGCTCAAGCGTCACCCCGACGACAAGCCCGGAGCCGGCAAGAAGAAGGGCGGGCGCGGCAAGGCCGCGGCCACCCCGGAGCCGGCGCCCGATCCGGCCGACAACGGCGACCCGCACGTCAAGGCCATGCTGCCGGCGGCCGTGGTCGACCGCCACATCCGCGTGCGCTACTCCGCGCTCACCAAGGACGAGGTGCAGGCGGCCTTCGCCAAGCCGTCCACCGTGGACTTCAACCTGGCCGAGGCGGCGCACTCGCGTCAGGACATCGACCTCATCTGGGGCGCCGTGCTCACGCGCTTCATGTCGCTGGCGGCGTACCGCTTCGGGTCGAACTTCCTCTCCATCGGACGCGTGCAGTCGCCTACCCTGCGGCTCGTGGTCGAGCGCGAGCTCGAGCGCCGCGCCTTCGTCCCCGTGCCGTACTGGGAGATCAAGGCCACGCTGAGCCGCGGCGACGACACCGTCGAGGTGGCGCACGCCAAGGGTCGCTTCGACACGCAGGAGGCGATGGAGGCCGCGCTGGCGAACGCCCGCTCAGACACCGGGGTGGTGACCGCCTACAAGGCCGAGCCCAAGCCCGACAAGCCGCCGGCGCCGTTCAACACGACCGCCCTCATGAGCGCGGCCTCGGGGGCCGGCATGACCCCGGCGAGGGCCATGCGCGCGTCGGAGTCGCTGTACCTCGACGGTCTCATCAGCTACCCGCGCACCGACAACACGGTCTACCCGCCGTCCATCGACCTGCGCGGCAGCCTGGAGACCCTGAGGGACTGGAAGCCGGTCGCCGCCACCGCCTCACGGCTCGCCGTGCAGGACAAGCTCACGCCGACGCAGGGCAAGAAGCGCACCACCGACCACCCGCCGATCTACCCCGTCGGGGTGCCGGCGAAGGCCCTCGAAGGCGACCAGGCCAAGGTGTACGACCTCGTGGTGCGGCGCTTCCTCGCCACGCTGCTTCCCGCCGCGATCATCGAGCGGCAGCGCGTCGACGTGCGCATCGGCGAGGAGCCGTTCCTCGCCTACGGGGCGCGGGTCGCGTCGCTGGGGTACCTGGAGGTCTACGAGCAGTACGCGGCCAAGCGCGACCGCCCGCTGCCGCAGCTGCAGCCCGGGGACGAGCTGCACGTGGACGACCTGCACTCGGAGGCCAAAGAGACGCAGCCGCCGGGCCGCTACGGCCAGGGCAGGCTCATCGAGAAGATGGAGGAGCTCGGGCTGGGCACCAAGGCCACCCGCGCCGACATCATCCAGCACCTCTACGACCGCGGCTACGTGCGCGACAACCCGGTCGAGCCCACCGAGCTCGGCGTGGCGCTCATCGCCGCCTTCGACGCGGCCATGGAGAACGCGCCGGTCGACATCTCGTCGCCCGGCATGACCTCCGTGCTCGAGCAGCAGATGGACCGCATCAGCGAGGGCCAGCTCCGCCGCGACGAGGTGGTCTCCGAGAGCCAGCAGATGCTGGAGCACGCGTGGAAGCTCCTGGACGAGCACATCACCGAGATCCGCGACAAGATCAAGACCGGCGAGCGCGAGGACCTCACGCTGGGCGAGTGCCAGAACTGCGGCGGCGTGCTCCGCGTGCTGCGCGGCAAGACCGGCAAGCGCTTCGTCGCCTGCGTGGGTAAAGAGGGCGACGAGCCGCGGGTGGGCCCGGACGGCCGCCAGCTTCGCGGGTGCGGCCAGACGTTCCCGCTGCCCCAGCGCGGCACCATCACGCCCACCGGCAAGACCTGCGGCAGCTGCGGCTGGCCGGAGATCAAGGTGGTGGGCGCCGGCGGGCGCGGCCGGCCGTGGGTCCTGTGCATCGACATCGACTGCCCGAGCAAAGAGGAGTTCCGCGCCCGGGCGAAGGCCAGGAAGCAGAGCAGCTGACATTGGCGGCGCGCGGCCGCAGGCCCTCGCGCCCTCACGTCGCGCAAGGAGACACGTGGACGCTCTCCCGGGCGTGCTGATCACCCTCGAAGGCTGCGACGGCTGCGGCAAGAGCACGCAGGCGGCGCTGCTCTGCGAGCGCCTCACCGCCTGCGGGCTGCCGGTCGGCACCGTCGCCGCACCCGGCGCCGTCATCCGTGAGCCCGGCGGTACCCCGGCCGGCGAGGCGGTGCGCGACCTCCTGCTGCACGGCCCGGCCGAGCTGGCGCCGTGGACCGAGGCGCTCCTGTACGCGGCCGCCCGCGCCGAGCTCGTCGACCGCGTGCTCCTGCCGGCGCTGGCGGACGGCCGCGTGCTCGTGCTCGACCGCTTCGTCGACTCGTCCCTCGCCTACCAGGGCTTCGCCCGGGGCCTTGGCGTCGACGAGGTGCTGGCCGTCAACGAGCCGGGCCTGCGCGGGCTCATGCCCGACCTCACGCTCGTGATCGACGTAGACCCCGTGGTCGGCCTCGCCCGCGCCGGCGGTACGCCGGACCGCATCGAGGCCGAAGGGCTCGAACTGCAGCGGCGGGTGGCCGCCGGCTTCGCCGTCGTCGCCCGCCGGTACCCCGAGCGCGTGCGCCTCGTCGACGGCTTCCGCGACGTCGGGCTCGTGGCGGCCGACGTGGAGGCGGCGGCCCTCGAGGCCATCGCCGCCGCCGGGCTCCGTCTGGGGAGCTGACCGCCCGTGTTCGACCTCGTCCCCGGGCAGCAGCGTGTCAAGGATCTCTTCGAGCGCGCCGTGCACGACGACGCCCTCAGCCACGCGTACCTGCTGGCCGGCCCGGAGGGGCTCGGCAAAACGGCCTTCGCGCGAGAGCTGGGCGTGGCCGTCGTCACCTCGTGCGGCGGCTGCGGTTCGTGCGCGGAGTGCGAGCGTGCCCGCCGCGGCGCGCACCCCGACCTGCACCTCGTCGAGCGCGAGGGCGACGTCATCCGCAAGGAGCAGGTGGACGAGATCGTGGCCGACCTCGTGCTGCGCCCCTTCGCGGCGTCGCACCGCGTGTTCGTCATCCCCGACGTCGAGTTCCTGCACGACGCGGCCGCCAACACGCTGCTCAAGAGCCTCGAGGAGCCGCCCGCCTACGTGGTCTTCCTGCTGGTCACCGACCGGCTCGAGCGCGTCATGCCGACGATCGTGTCCCGCTGCCAGCTGGTCGAGTTCCGTCCCCTGAGCGACCCTGAGGTGGAGACGTACCTCGTCACCGCCTTCGGCCTCGAGGGACCGGAGGGCCGGGCGCTCGCGCGGCTGTCGCACGGCGCGGTCGAGCACGCCGCCCGCCTCGCCGAGGACGCGCAGGGGCCGCGCCACAGGGAGGAGTACCTGCGCTACGCGGGCGCGGCGGTGTCGCTGCAGCACGGCCAGGGCGTCGACCCGCCGGAGGCGTTCATCGGCGTGCTCGAGCGCCTCAACAAGGAGACCGAGGAGCGTATCGACGCCGGCCTCGCGGCGCAGCTCGCCACCCTCGAGCAGCAGTTCCAGGACAAGCGCGACCTCAAGAAGCTGCAGGATGCGGCCACGGGGCGCGCCAAGCGCGAGAAGCGCCGTCTTCAGCGTCTCGCGGCCCTCGACGCCGTCGACCTGCTCTCGGCGTGGGTCCGCGACCTCTGGGTGGTAGCCTGCGGCGCTTCCGATGTACTCTGGAACTGCGACCGCACGGACGCGCTCGTCGCGGCGGCGGTCGCTACACCCGACCACTACGCGCGCCTGCTCGCCGTGATCGACCGGACGCGCAAAGACCTGTCTCTCAACATCGACCAGAGGCTCGCGCTGCAGGCCATGTTCGCGCGCTTCGAGGAGGTCGTCACTCGTGCCTAGGATCGCCAGCGTCGTGTTCCGCGGCGGCGGCAAGGTCTATCAGTTCGACGCCGGGGACCTGGAGGTCGCCGCCGGCGACCGCGTGGTCGTCGAGACCACGCGCGGCGCGGACTTCGGCCGGCTCGTCAGAGGTCCCGAAGAGGTGCCCGTCGAGCAGGCGCCGCGCGGCCTCAAGCGCCTCCTGCGCAAGGCCACGACGGCCGATATGGAGGCGCTCGGCTCGCACCGCGAGGGCGAGGCCGAGGCCAAGCGCGTCTGCCGCGAGCTCGTCGCCGAGCTCGGCCTCGACATGAAGGTCGTGGAGGCCCATCAGGCGTTCGAGGGCGGACGCCTCACGATCACGTTCTTCGCCGAGGAGCGCGTCGATTTCCGCGAGCTCGTCGGCAAGCTCAACGAGCGGCTCCGGCGGCGCGTCGAGCTCAAGCAGGTCAGCGCCCGCGACGAGTCGCGCATCGTCGGCGGCTTCGGTCCCTGCGGCCGCAGCCTCTGCTGCGCCACCTTCGCCGGCGACCAGGAGCCCGTCTCCATCCGCATGGCCAAAGACCAGAACCTCCCCCTCAACCCCACGAAGATCTCCGGCTGCTGTGGCCGGCTCATGTGCTGCCTCAAGTACGAGCACCAGGTCTACGTCTCGTTCCGGAAGCGCGCGCCCAAGCGCGGCGCGATCATTTCCACGCCGGGCGGGGAAGGTAAGGTCATCGAGCTGCTCGCGCCCGTCGACAGCGTCACGGTCGACCACGGCGAGGGACGCTCTGCCACGTACAGGCTTGCCGAGCTCGGCAGGTCAGACGACCCAGAGGAGTGACCATGGCGACCACCCACGCGGTGCTCAACGTACCGACAGTCTCGTGCAACCACTGCAAGATGGCCATCGAGGGCGCCGTCAAGGGTATTGACGGGGTGTCCTCCGTCAACGTCGACGTCGAGGCCAAGAGCGTGACCGTGGACTTCGACCCCGAGGCGGTGTCGCTGGAGACCGTCGAAGCGGCCGTCCAGGAAGAGGGCTACGAGGTGGCCGGCCGCCACATCTTCGAGCAGTGAGGCCGGCGCCGGGGGGCGCGCTCACGCGCGGCCGCCGGCACCGGACGACTGTCCGCCGCCGCCCCGCTCCGGGCGCGGCGGCGGCGGTTTGGCAAGACCCGGCGAGGCTGGTAGCATAGCGCCTCGCCACGTGTGGGCCGTTAGCTTAGTTGGTAGAGCAGGGGACTCTTAATCCCAAGGTCGAAGGTTCGAATCCTTCACGGCCC
>CAIXSE010000624.1 GCA_903921965.1 uncultured Thermoleophilia bacterium
GCTCGAGGGGTACGACACGCTCGTCTACCTCTCGGAGCACTACCGCGACAAGGAGTGGGGCGACCGCCACGGGCTGACGCGCTCGGTGGTCATCGGCAACGGCGCCTCCGAGGACGAGTTCGCCTCGCCACCCTCCGGCTTTCGGCGGGCTTGCGGCATCAACGAGCGGACGGTGTTCCTCTGCGTGTCGAACTTCGGGCTCGGCAAAGGGCAGCACCTGCTGGTCGACGCGTTCCGCGAGGCGCGCCTCGATGACGCCACACTCGTCCTCATCGGCTCGGGGCTGAACCCCTACGCCTCCGTCGAGCTCATGACCCCCGAGGGGCTGCCGGGCCGCGCGCTCCGGCTCACGCGCCGCGCGGCGTTCAGGTTCCGCGGCTTCCGTGACCAGCCGCGGGGCCAGTGGGTCCGCCGCATCCGCGGCAGTGACGCCAGCATCCGCGTCCTCACCGACGTCCCGCGGGAGATGATCGTGAGCGCCTACGCGGAGGCCGACCTCTTCCTCCTCGCTTCGGAGGTCGAGTGCGCCCCGCTGGTGCTCTACGAGGCGATGGCGGCCGGGACCCCCTTCGTGTGCACACCGGTCGGCAACGCCGCCGATCTTCCGGGTGGCGTCGTCCGGCCGGCGGAGGAGTTCGCCGCCGCCATGCGCGACGCGGTCGCGCGCCCGGAGGAGTGGCGGAGCCTCGGACGCGCCGGGCGCGCCTTCTGGGCCGAGCAGGCGACGTGGAGGCAGGTCGTCGGCCAGTACCAGGCGCTCTACCGGCGCCTTTCCGAGGAGGCTCCGTCGTGACCGACCCGCCCGGCGCCCTGCCGCTCGTCACGGTCGTGTTCAGCCGCGATCGGGCGATGCAGCTCGAAGCCTGCCTCGCCTCCTTCGCGGCGCACTGCCGCGAGGCCGCGTCCCTGCCCGTCGACGTGCTCTACACGGGCAGCTCGCCTGCCCTGGCGGCGCAGTACGGCGTCGTCGAGCGCGAGTGGCGCGACCGGCTGCACGTGCGGTTCCACCACGAGCGCGACTTCCGTCGCGATCTGCTCGATCTTCTGGGTACGCCCGCGAGGCCGGCCCCCGGGCGCGCGGGCCTCACCCTTCGGCGCCTGCTCGGCGCGAAGCCCGCGGCGCGCGAGGGCGGCGGTCCGCCGTACGTGCTGTTCCTCGTCGACGACAACGTCTTCGTGCGCCCGTTCTCCCTGACCGAGGCCCTGGGCGCGCTGGCCGCCCGCCCGCGCGCCCTCGGGTTCTCCCTCCGCCTCGGGCGGAACACGACGTACTGCTACTCGCACGACGCGCCGCAGCGCGTCCCGCCGTTCGTCCCCGTCGCTCCCGGCGTGGCCGCCTACGACTGGACGACGGCCGAGCACGACTTCGGCTACCCGCTCGAGGTCTCGAGCTCCGTCTACAGCATCCCGGGTGTCGGCTCCTCACTCGCCGACCTGCCGTTCGGCAACCCGAACACGCTCGAGGCCCAGTTCGCCGCCACGGGACGCTCCTGGGCCGGCCGCAGGCCCGAACTGCTTTGCTACGAGCAGTCGGTCACCTTCTGCAACGCGGTCAACAAGGTGCAGGCCGTGTTCGACAACCGCGCCGGCGCCGATCAGGAACTCACGGCCGAGGAGCTCGCGCGCCGCTTCGACGAGGGCCGCCGCATCGACACCGCCGCCCTGTCCGGGTTCGTACCGGAAGCCTGTCACGGCGACGTGCCGTTCTCGTTCACGCAGTCGTGAGGATCCTGCACACCTGCCACACCTACTGGCCTCACGCCGACGGGGTCTCGGTGGTCATGCAGCGCATCTCCGAGGGTCTGGCGTCACGCGGCC
>CAIXSE010000625.1 GCA_903921965.1 uncultured Thermoleophilia bacterium
GCGAGCGGGCGCAGGATGTCGGCGCCCACTTCGGCGTGCAGCTTGACCATGGTGAGCTCCGCCGGGGTGAGCGGACCCGGCTTGCACAGCACGTCGAGCGGCACGGCCGCCTTGCCCACGTCGTGGATGGCGGCCGTGAACCTCACGATGTCGACCAGGTCCTGGGGCAGACCCATCGCCCCGGCGATGCGCTCCGCGATGCGCGAGACCCTCCGTTCGTGCCCGGCGGTGTACGGGTCCCTCAGCTCGCTCACCGCGTTCAGGGCGCTGGTGGTGGCCTCGAGCAGGCGTTCGATGCTCACGTCGCGGCAGGTCCCGAAGATCGCCTTGCCGCCGCCCCACTCGCCCTGGCTCACGCGGGTCTCCACCGGGATGCGTCTGCCGTCCCGGCACTGGAGGGGGATGTCGCAGAAGGAGGCGGTGCCCCCGAGCATCTCCTCGACGACGCGCAGCACGTCGTCGCGAACCTCGGGCGGGTGGAAGTCGACCACGTTCATCGCGAGACACTCCGCCCCGGAGTACCCGAGGCGCTCGGTGACGGCCGGGTTCACGTACCGGACCTCGCCCGTCTCACCGAGGACGAACAGCATGTCCCTGCTGCCCTCGAAGAACCGGCGCAGGTCGGCCTCGTTCGTACGGATGCGCTCTTCGGCTTTCGCCTTCACGATCGCGAAGCCGGTCTCTCTCCCGATGGCGACCAGCATGGTCTGCTCGTCCTCGGTGAACCTGTGACGCTCGGTGCTGACCACGTTGAGCGCCCCGACGACGTCGTCGCCGTCGGTGAGCGGTACGCTGGCCACCGACTTCCAGCCCCACTCTTGCGCGAGGTCCGGCCTCAGGCGGTCGTAGTACGTGAGGAACAGCGGCTCGTTGTCGAGGAACAGCTGCCGGTACGGCGCGGCCTCGATGTCCACCGTGCCGACCTCGTCCACGAAGCGCGCCGGCAGCATGTGGTGGTACCTCACCGTGGCGGAGTGGGTACCGCGGTCCACGACGTAGACACCGCCGCCGTCGAACCCCATCGCCCTGATGGTCTCGTCCAGTATCTGACGTATTGCCGACTGGAGGTCGACCGCCCTGTTGACGGCCAGGATGACGCGGCTGAGCGCGTCGAGCTCCGTCGTCGTGTTGGTGTACGTGTCCGTCACCCCGGCGTCCTCCGGTCGTGGCCGTCTCGAGCGGCACCCCTGCATGGACGAGACCGGCGGTGTGAGCCCCCGCTCCACACCGCCGGTCCCTGCAAGGCCTCAGCGGCCGGAGGCTCTTGCCGGCCGCCGCGGTCCCACGCGTTCTCTGCATCGGCCGGCGGTCGCGTGGAGGAGATGGGACAGCCGTCTAGGGACGGAGTCCCGGGGAGGGCGGGAACCGCGGATCAGACGGTGACGCGCAGGAGCTCGAGGTAGCTCGTGGAGCCGTCGAGCACCTTCTGCACGCCGTCGTCGCGGAGGCTCGCGACGCCGCGGCTGCGAGCGTGGCGCTGGATGTCGAGCACGGTGCCGCCGGTGGCGATGGTCTCGCGCAGGTCGTCGTCCACGTCGAGCACCTCGTACAGCCCCAGGCGGCCGCGGTAGCCGGTGCCGAAGCACTTGGCGCACCCGACGGGCTCGTAGATGGACATGCGTTTCCTCGGGGCGGGGCCCAGGCCGAGTTCTTCCCAGCGCTTGTCGGTCATGATGACGGACTGGCGGCAGTGCGTGCAGAGGCGGCGCACGAGGCGCTGTGCGACGAAGCAGCGCCAGGCCGCCGCCACGAGGTACCTGGGCACGCCCATCTCCACGAGGCGGTTGACTGCCGCCGAGGCGTCGTTGGTGTGCAGCGTGCTGAACACGAGGTGGCCGGTGATGGCGGAGTCGGCGGCCATCTTCGCCGTCTCGAGGTCGCGGATCTCGCCGACCATGATGACGTCGGGGTCGGCGCGCACGAGGGCGCGCAGCACCTGCGCGAAGGTGAGGCCGATGCTGGGCCTGATCTCGGTCTGGACGACGCCGTCGATCTTGCGCTCGACCGGGTCTTCGACGGTGTAGATCTTGCGCTCGGGCGACTTGATGAGCTCGAGCGTGGTGTACAGCGTCGTGGACTTGCCCGAGCCGGTCGGACCGACGATGCAGATGCCGCCCTCGGGGA
>CAIXSE010000626.1 GCA_903921965.1 uncultured Thermoleophilia bacterium
GGCGTTGGCGATGAGCACGCGCGGCGCGTACTCGTGCGTCGTGAACACGCCGACCGGCTTGCCCGACTGCACCAGCAGCGTCTCGTCGTCCTTGAGGCGGCGCAGCGTGGCGACGATGGCGTCGAAGCTCTTCCAGTCGCGTGCCGCCTTGCCGGCCCCGCCGTACACGACGAGCTGGTCCGGAGCCTCCGCGACCTCCGGGTCCAGGTTGTTCATGAGCATGCGCATGGCGGCTTCCTGCTGCCAGCCCCTGCAGCTGATCTCGGTGCCGCGGGGGGCGCGTACCACGCGCGGGCCCGCGGTCACGGTGCCAGGTGCGTTCACTTCCGGCCTCGCCTCTCTTCAAATCGCTTTCCGACACGCCGCGATCGGCGGCGTCTGCCTCTCCACCGCACTGTAGTACGCGAGGCTTCGGGGGCCACCTGCCACGGCGCGAGTCCCATATGCTGCACCGTTTCTCCACCAATGTGGCGGAGGAGCGCGCTCGCCCACGGGTCGCAGAGCCCCGAGCGGCGGGCCGCGGGTCTCTCGGGCGTCGACAAGCTCCGGTCCCTCGGACGGACCCTCGACCCGGCGAGCCGTTTGCCAGACGGGATCCGGTGACGTCACTCGGCCCCACTTCGTCGTCGCCGGCCGCGAGCGAGTCTCGTGACCACCCGGTCACGGCCGTACACTGACGAGCACGAGCAGCAGCGGACGAGCGGAGCAGGGGCCCTCATCATCTGCCGCCGACCGCGAGCCTGGCGGCGTGCTCCGCCCTCAGATGCGCCGCGTCGTCACGGTGCTCCGGTGGCGCGCCGGTCGATCCGGCCGGCCGCCTCGTCGGGGTGATGGGACCGCTGTCCGCGGTCGTACTGTCCGCCTGAGCCCGAGGAGGATGCCATGAGCGACAGACCGCAGGGCCGCCGGGAGACGCTCGACGACATCGCCGGCTTCCTCGCCGGGGTCGAGGCGTTCAGGACGCTGGACGAGGAGCAGCTGCTCGAGGTCGCCGCCGGAGTGACGTACCGCGACCTCGCCGCCGGCGAGACGCTGATCGTCGAGGGCGGCAGCCCCAGCCGGCACCTCTGGGTGCTTCGTGAAGGCGCCCTCGACCTTCTCCGTCTGGACCAGCTCGTCACGGTGATGACGGCCGGCGAACTGCTCGGGTACGCCAGCATGCTCACACAGACGGCGCCTTCGTTCACGGTGCGCGCTCGCAGCGCCTGCGCGCTCTACTGCATCCCGCTCGACATGAGCCTGGCGCTGCTGAGTCGTGAGGACGGTGTGCGCTGGCTCGCGAGCACGCAGCGCGACGCGCTGCTGTACGCGGCGCGCTCCCTGAGCCCGCTGCCGGAGGTGCAGACGCTGCCGGTGACCTCCGTCATCCGCGAGGCCGCGCTCGTCTGCGATCCCGAGAAGACCATCAACGGGGCGGCCGAGCTCATGATGGAGCACGGCCGTTCGGCCATCCTCGTGCGCCTTCGCGACGGGCTCGGCATCGTCACCGACACCGACCTGCGCGACAAGGTCGTGGTGGGCAGGGCCTCCCTGGACGCGCCGGTGAGCACGATCATGTCGTCCCCGGTGCACACCGTCACATCAGGCACATCCGCCGCCGAAGCGGCCATCGCGATGCTCACCTTCGGCGTGAGCCACCTGCCGGTCGTGGCGGAGGACGGCGGGGTCGCCGGCGTCGTCTCGGCCCGCGACCTGATGACCCTGGATTCGCGGAGCCCGTTCGCGCTCCGTCGCTCCGTGCTGCGGGCCTCCGACGAGGACGAGCTCGCAGCGGCGGCCGGCGACATCCCCGCCCTGTTCTGCGAGCTCCTCGGCGCGCGCCTGGATGCGGCCACGCTCTCGCGTGTGCTCACGGTGCTGCACGACTCGATCACAGCGCGCCTCCTCGAGCTCGCCTTCGAGCGGCACGGCGTGCCGCCGGTCGAGTACGCCTGGCTCGTCTTCGGCAGCGCCGCCCGGAACGAGATGACGCTCGCTTCCGACCAGGACAACGGCCTCGCGCACGCCGACACCGCCGACCCCTCGGTGGCCGCCTGTTTCTTCCGCGTCGCCCAGGACGTGAACGCCGGCCTCGACCGCTGCGGCTACGAGGCCGACCAGCACGGCGTGCTGGCGAAGTACGACGACTGGCGGATGTCGGCGTCCGCGTGGACGGACGTCTTCGCGGACTGCCTGAAGGGAGACGAGAACGAACGACTGGTGCTCGGGGCGATCGTCTTCGACTACCGGCAGATAGCGGGCCGCCTCTACGTCGAGAAGGCGCTGACGGAGGTCATCCGTGACACGCCCAGGCACCCGCGCTTCAAGATGGGGCTCGGCGAGCTCGGCAGCGAGATCCGCTCGCCGCTCGGGTTCCGCGGCCGCATGCGCGGAAGCATCGACATCAAGGCGAGCGGCCTGCTTCCCATCCAGAACTACGCACGCTACAACGCCCTCTGCAACGGCATCACGATCCAGTCGACGCCAGAGCGCCTGACGGCCCTCATCGAGGTGGACGGGGACGGAGCCGCGCGGCACCGCGACCTGCGCGAGGCCTACCTTTCGATGAAGGACGTGCAGTTCGAGCACCACGCCGAAGCCGTGCGCGCGGGCGTGCGACCCGACAACGTGATCGACACCGACACGCTGCGGCCCCTGACCCAGGCGAAGCTGCACGAGGCCCTGCGCGTGGTCGCCGCCGCGCAGGCGACGCTGCCGCGCAGGTAGCGAGCGAGAGGAGATGGCGGTACCGATGGCCGATGAGCCGAGAGCGGATGGGGCGGGAGACGGCGCGCGGCCGGCGGAGCCCCGCCGCGCGGAAGAGCGCCGCACCGTGACCACGCACACGGCCTCCGAGCGCGTCGCCCGCTTCGACGCCTGCCACCCGGTCGCGCTCACGGCCCTGGGTCCACGATCAGCGACGGCATCTCGTCGTTCACCTGAAGAGGAGGAGTCATGACAAGACGTAGCCCACACCGGTTCGGCATCTCACTCGCGCTCGCGCTGCTCGTGCTGCTGGCGACGGCCGCCGTCGCACAGGCCTGGACGGCCGCCAATCTACAGCCTGTGAGCAGCGCAGAGGACAAGTTCTACAACTACGACTTCACGGCCAAGTCGGTCTCTTCGACGGGCGTCGACTGGCCCGTCACGCTCATCTTCTACGGCAACGCTTCGGTCTCCAAGGTCAAGGGCGCCTTCCAGAGCCGCGGCTGGTCCAATCCGTTCGTGAGCACCATGTACGGGTACGCGAACGATGGATCCGGGTTCGCGTGGGCCTCCGACGGCGGCGTCAAGACCTTCGCCACCAAGTCGGCGCACATGCGCCTCTACGCTCCCGGCGGAAGGCTGTACAACAGCACCTGGGGCTACTACGTGGTCGCCACCACGCACTACGACAACGCCGAGCTCTCCAAGCCGCCGACGCAGTGGTTCGGGATGAGCGAGGACGCCGCGACGGCGGCCGTGCAGACGGCCGTGAAGGCCTGGGGCTCCAGCAGCGTGACGCTCAACTCCGTGGCGCTCGGCAACGCCCAGAGCGGCGAGGCCACGGGGCCGACCGGGGAGCGCCACATCTGGCAGTGCGATGGGATGGCGACCATGATCAGGGTGCCGTAAAAGCACGCGACCGCAGGCGGCAGATCCGGCTGGCGCGCAGGCGACGCTACCGCGGCGGTAGTGGGCGGGAGGACGCGACGGCTCCCGTCGGCTTCGCCGGGTAAGACGTCACTCCGAGCCTCGCCAGGAGAGTTGGCCCTGCAGCGTCGAGCAGAGACAGGCAATCCGCACCACGAAGCCGGCGAGCGAACGTCCACCGGGACCAGCAGCCAACGTCACCCACGCGACGAGCGGTCACCCGCGACGGCCGGGGCTCCCAACGGTACGCTCGCCTCATGGACTCCGCTGCGGCACATGAGCCCCCGGGTATACTCCGAGCGTCGACGCCGGGGGCACTCATGGCCACATTCAAGATCATCGTCGAGAAGCACGCCGACGGCTACCTCGCCTACCCCCTTGGAGTCGACGGCGCAGTCGTCGGCCAAGGTGACACGTACGAGGATGCGCTCGCCGACGTGCGCTCAGCCATCGCCTTCCACCTGGAGACGTTCGGCGCGGACGCGATTGAAGCCGACTCACCCGTGCTCGAGGCCTTCGTCGCAGAGGCGGACGTCGCTGGATGAGCCGAGGCTTTCCCGTCGACGCGCCGCGCAGCAGGGTCGTCACCGCGCTGCGCCGTCTCGGGTTCCGCGTGGTCAGGGAAGGCAATCACGTGGCGATGGTCCGCGATAGCCCCGACGGCAGCAGGACTCCTCTCACCCTGCCTGGGCACAGGACCATCAAGAGTTCGACGCTGAGGGCCGTCTGCACGCGGGCGGGCATCGATCGCGATGAATTCCTGAGCTCGTACTACGACGAAGCAGAGTAGCGCGCCGTCGTCGGCCTGACGGGCGCGCGGACGACCGGAGAACAGCGGCCGGCGGGGCTGCCCGTAGTGGGTAGCCCCGCCGGCCGTGAACGGACGCAACTGGCCGGTCGCGTCCAGCTTTCGCGCGGACGGCGGGCCGTTGGCCCGCGCAGCGCGCGCGTCAGTCGAAGAAGCGCGTCAGACGGCCGCTCCGACGAGCGTCTTGCAGAGCACCACGGCACCCGGAGCGTCCGAGGCGTAGCCGTCGGCCTGGATCTCGTCCGCGTACGGCTGTGTGAGCGGTGCGCCGCCGACGATCGCCTTGGCGCGCACGCCGGCCTCGTGCATGGCCTCGACCGTCTTGCGCATCTGCGGCATGGTCGTCACGAGCAGGGCCGACATGCCGACCACGTCGGCGTCGTGCTCCTTGGCGGCTTCGACGAAGGCCTCGGGCGACACGTCGTTGCCCATGTCGACCACGTTGAAGCCGGCGCCCTCGAGCATGAGCGCCACGAGGTTCTTGCCGATGTCGTGCAGGTCTCCCTTCACGGCGCCGATCACCACGGTTCCCTTGCCGCCGCTCTGGCCGGTCACGAGGAGCGGCTTGAGCAGGGCCAGGCCCTCCTGCATCGCTTCTGCGGCGATCAGCATCTCGGGGATGAACAGGTCGCCCTTGGCGAACATGTCGCCGATGGTGTCCATGGCGGGGATGAGGCCGTGGTCGAGGATGTCGCTCGCCTCGTTGCCCTCGTCCAGGTACTTCTGCGTGAGCTCGGGCGCCTTGTCGACGTCGCCCCCGATGACCGCCTGCTGCAGGTCGTCAAAAGCCATTGGTGCTCCTTTCAGCCGGCGAGGGCCTTGTCGGCGGCCTTGACGACGTTGTCCATGTCGCGCTTCACGTCGTCCGGCAGGTCGAGGGGCTGCAGGTCCTTCTTCAGCTCCCTGTAGAGTTCGGTGGCGCGGGTCTGCGTGTCCTTGCGGCCCGCCTCGATCCAGTTGTCGAGCACGTCCGGGACGAACAGGTCCGGACGGATCATCTCGCGGCAGTGGCGCAGCGTGTGCCGCCGGCGCAGGTAGTGCCCGCCGGCACCGGCGTCGATGATCTCCTCGACGCCGAGGTTCTCGTCGTCCACCTCGACGCCCGCGACGGTGCGCTGGATCACCGAGAGGATGCGGTCGTCGATCACGAGCTGCACCGGGCTGGCGAGCGTCGACCCGCCGAGGCGGCCGGCGCCGTAGAGGATGTCCGCGCCGGCCATGGAGAGCACCGCCGGCTGCAGCGTCTTCTCGGACGCCGTCTGGCCGTCGGGGATGTACGAGTCGGCCATCATCGAGAAGGTCTCGACCGGCACGCCCCACGCCTCCTTGCAGAACTGCACGCAGGCGGCGCGGGTGAGGATCGTCTCGCTGCTCGCGAGCAGGGCGTTGCCGGTGCCGAGGTCCATCGTGGTGTTGAACACGGTGGCGACGAACGGCAGGCCGGGCTTGAACAGCTGGCTCATGGTGAGGAAGGCGAGCAGCTCGCAGGCTTCGAGCAGCACGGTGCCGGCGATGGTGCCGGGGGCGGTGGCGCCGAGGACGGGCAGCGAGTTGGCGGCCACGGGGATGTCGTACTCGGCCGCGCCGGCGAGCTGGGCCATGTCCATGTCCTTGAACACCAGCGGGCTCAGGGACGTGGGGTTGATGAGCAGCAGCGGGCGCTTGCGGAGCTCCTCCGCGCTGCCGGCGCGCGCCAGCATGAGGTCGAAGAGGTACGGCACGCTCTCGTAGCAGTACGCCAGCAGCATCAGCGGCTTGCTCGTGTTCTGGAGCTGCACGTTGAGGCCGTGGACGTCGGCCGTCTCCATCGGAGCGTCCATGGGGGTCTGGATGGCGCACACGTCGATGTTCGGCAGCACCTCGACCAGCCGGCACCACTCGGCGAAGCGCTGGTGGGTGTTGTCGACGTAGTCGCCGGCGTCCGGGTCGAGGTAGCGCATGGTCTGTACGCAGGTGGTGGAGTAGAAGCGACCGGAAGGAGCCGGGACGGTGAAGTCGTGCTTCTCGTCGCCGCCCTTCACGGTGACGCTGTGCGGCACCGTCTCGAGGGCGCGGGCGATGACGTCGGCGGGGAACTTGACCATCCGCGTCTGGTGGTCCACCTGGGCGCCGGCCGCCTCGAGGCGCTTGAGCGACTCCTCGTGGTCGACCTTGACGCCGTAGGTCGACAGGATGTGGACGGCCTTCTCGTGGATCGAGGCGACGTCGGCCGCCTCGAGCAACTGCACCCGCAAGGTCTTCGCCATGGCTTCTCCCTATCGTTCGGTCTCGTGGTGCGGCCGCGGTCCGCCGGCAGAGCCGGCGCCGCACGGCCGCAACGCGCGTGGACGGCGTCGGGCGACGTGGCCGGCTCGAGGTGGCGACCCGCCGCCCGACGGGGATGGAGGTCACCCCCGGCCTTCCGATTCCGCGGCGCGCCTACCGTAGCGATACGGCTTCGGGACGCACAAGCGCAGGGGCGCAGCCGTCCCGAATGTCGGACGGATTCAGAGACTCGTCCCGCGGGAGGGAACCCGGCACGCGCCGCGCGCCGCCCGGCGTGCAGGCGCGGCGCGAGGCTACAGCGCGGGGTGCAACGTGGACGCGTAGACCGAGGTGAGCTCTTCGGCCGCGGCCTGCACGGACTCCGCGATCGCCTCGAGACCGTGCTCCTCGAGCCGCCAGCTCGGGCCGATGACGTTCACGCCGGCCTTGGGCATCATGCCGGCGACCGCGGCCGAGACGGCCGTCACGCCCTGTTCGACGGCGTCCCTGACGACGTGGGCCCTGCTGCCGGAGGCCCCCCGGAAGGCCGCTCCGACGGAGGTGCCTTCCAGCGGCACACGCCGGCCGACCCACCCGCGGCAGCGAAGCTCGAAGTGGCTCTCGACCTGATCGAGATAGAGCGCCTGCCCTGCGTCTTCGACGATGAGGCTGGCGGTCTCGCCGGTCTCGTCGCGCAGCCGCGCGAGGATGGGCCGGGCAGTCAGCTGCAGGCGCTCGGCCCAGCCGACCCGCGAAGCCATGCTGACGAAGCGCAGGCCCAGGCCGTAGGTGCCGTCGTAGCCGGCCATCACGAGCCCGTAGTCGGCCAGCGCCACGAGCAGGCGGCCGACGAGCGCGGGCGGGAGCAGTGTGGCAGCGACCAGGTCCTCCGGATCCATGCGGCCGCCGCCCTGCTCCAGCGCCTCCAGCACGAGCATGCCGTGCACGAACAGCAGGCTGTTCGAGCGCAGGTCCAGCAGCCGGCGGCCCGACGTCCAGCCGGCCTCGCCCGGGAGGACGGACACGTAGTCCCGCTCCTCCAGGACGCGCAGCAGTTTGTAGAGGCTGGACCGGGGGATGTCGCACGCCTCGCCGATCTGGGCGGCGGTGACGGGGGATCCCTGCCGGCCGACGTACTCGAGCACGTCGAGCGTACGCGCGGAGGCTCTCAACGGCCGGACGTCGTCGCTGTTCGCTCTTCTGGGCACGGGACCTCTCGTCGGTGGCGGCCGGGCGGTTCCCGGCGGTCGCTCGGGCCGCATGAAACCAGCGGCGCCGGGAGGACGCAAGGTCGCGCGCCGCCGCGTCTTGCATGCTGGACGTGTCCGGCCGGGACCGAAGCGACCTCGTCGTGCGACAGTCTGGTATTCTGGACGGCACGAGGGTCGACGCGTCCAGCGAGGTCGTACACGTGGCACAGTCCCGCCAGCCCGGTCCGGAACTCCCCGAGTCTTCGGCGACCCGCGCCCTCGACGTGCTCGAGTTCCTGGCGCGGCGCACCTCGCCGGCACCGGCCGCCATCATCGCCTCGCAGTGCGACATCCCTCGCTCGAGCCTCTACGCGCTCCTCCGCGTGCTGCGGGCGCGGCGCTTCGTCGTGTACCACGAGGACCAGAAGACCTGGAGCCTGGGGCCGGCGGCCCACGAGCTCAGCGCCGCCGCGCCGCTCTTCGCCCACGGCCTCGCCGTGCTGCACGCCTTCGCCACCACGTCGCGGCGGCTGACGCCGCGCGAGATCGCCTCGGCCAGCGGCGTGCCCAAGGCCGTCGTCGACCGCATCCTGCCGCTCCTGCAGGAGAGCGACATGCTGCACCCCGAGCCCGACGGTTCGTTCTCCCTGGGGCTCGAGCTGGTCAGCCTCGCCTCGCGGGTGGCGTCCGTGGACTCGCTGCGCATCCTCGCCCGCGGCCCGCTCATGCAGCTGCGCGACGCGACCCAGGAGACCGCCAGTCTCATCGTCAAGGACGGCGACCACGGCCTCTACGTGGACCAGATCGAGAGCCGCTACGTGCTGCGCATCAGCAGCTGGGTGGGTCGCCGCGTGCCGCTGGAGGGCACGGCGACCGGCGCGGCGTTCGCCGACCCGCACCGCGCGCACCTGGTGCGCGAGGCCGTCGAACCGGGCGTGACCGCGCTCGCCAAAGCGCTCGACATCCAGGAGCCGCAGGCCGCCATCAGCGTGCTCGCGCCGACGTGGCGGCTGCGCGAGTTCGGAGAGGGCCGCGCCACGGAGATCATCGAGGCCGTCGCGCGGCGCATCTCGGCGAGCGTGCCGCGCCAGCAGTCCTGAGCTACTTCACCGCCGGCAGCGCCGGCGTGTCGGCCAGCAGCTGCTTCGTGTACTCGTGCTGCGGGTCGTCGAGCACCTGGTCGACCAGGCCGAACTCGACGATCCTGCCCTCGCTCATCACCGCCACCTCGTGCGCGACGCTGCGGATGAGCGCGAGGTTGTGGGTGACGAACAACATGCTCACGCCCAGCTCGGCCTGCAGCCGCATGAGCAGCTCGATGATGGCGGCCTGCACGGAGACGTCGAGCCACGAGGTGACCTCGTCGCAGATGAGCACGCTGGGCTCGGCCGTGAGGGCCCGCGCGATGGCGATGCGCTGGCGCTCGCCGCCCGAGAGCTGCTCCGGGTAGCGGTTGAGCAGCGAGGCGTCGAGCGCCACCTGGTCGAGCACCTTGACCATGCGCGCCTCGCGCTCCTCGCGCGTGGTCTTGAAGAAGATCTCGATGGGCATCGAGAGGATCTGGCGGATGGTCTTGCGCGGGTTCAGCGAGCTGTACGGGCTCTGGAAGATGTACTGGATGTCGCGGCGCTGCTCGCGCGAGCGGCCGTAGGACTCGCGCGCGAGCGCCTTGCCCCGCAGCCTGATGTCGCCCTCGATCTTGAACGGGTGCAGCCCCGAGACGCAGCGCGCGAGCGTGGTCTTGCCGCTGCCCGACTCGCCGACGAGGGCGAGGCAGCGGTGCTCGCAGAGCTCGATGCTGACGTCGTGCAGTACCTCCTTGTGCTGGTACCAGGCGACGACGTTCTTGCAGGTGATGACGTTCTTCTGGTCGGTGCGGCACAGCTCTTCGGCCTTGACGCGCAGCGGGGCCGAGCTGACGGCCGGCATGGCCTTGACCTCCTGCCAGCGCCAGCAGCGCACCTGGTGGTCGGGGTCCGGGCCCTCGTAGGGCGGGAAGTCGGTGGCGCACTTGTCGATGCGCAGACCGCAGCGCGGCGTGAAGGCGCAGCCGGCGACGCGCTGGCCGGGACGCGGCGCCCAGCCGGGGATGCCGTGCAGCGCACGCTCGCCGCTGAGGTCGGGGATGGCGTCGAGGAGCCGGCGCGTGTACGGGTGGTAGGCGCCGGCGAAGAGCTCGTCCTTCGGACCGATCTCCACGAGGCGGCCGGCGTACATCACGGCGATGCGGTCGGCCAGGTTGGCGACCACGGCGAGGTCGTGGGTGACGTACAGCGCCGAGACGCCGTACGAGCGCGTGAGGTCGCGGACCGTCTCGAGCACGTGCGCCTGCGTGGTGACGTCCAGCGCCGTGGTGGGCTCGTCCAGCACGATGACGCGCGGCCTGTTCGCCATGGCCATGGCGATGACCACGCGCTGCTGCTGGCCGCCC
>CAIXSE010000627.1 GCA_903921965.1 uncultured Thermoleophilia bacterium
CGACGACCGTCACGCCGTCGGCGGCGTAGTAGTTGACGACGAGGTAGTAGCTGCCCGCCGCCTGGGTCACGCTCCACGGCGCGGCGTAGAAGCTCTGCCCGGGGACCGCGGGCACGAGGCTCGCGGCCGGGGTGATGCGGGTCAGGGCGTTCGTGGCCGCGTTCTTCAGGAAGAGCCCGTAGGAGCCCGAGGCGGCGCCGGGGGCCGGCACCGTCCAGGTGACGCTCTGGGTGGTGCCCTTCATGATGCCGCCGGCGGCGGGGCCGGTGAGGGCCGGCTGCGGCGCGGCCGTCACGGTCACGACGCCGGCCGAGAGCGCGCTGGAGAGCGCCACGGTGCCGCCGGCCGCGTAGTAGTTCACCTGCAGCCTGTAGCTCGCGGGAGCCTGGGTGACGCTCCAGGTCGTCTCGTAGCTCGTCTGGCCGGCGACGACGTTGATCGGGCTCGCCGTCGGAGTGACCTGGGTGAGGGCGTTGGTGGCCGTGTTCTTGAGGTAGAGGCGGCAGAACCCGCCGTCGGTGCCGGCCGGCATCGTCCAGGTGACCTTCTGCGCCGAGCCGCGGGGCAGCGTCGCGCTGTCGGGGGTGATGGCGCCCGGGGTCGGGTACGGGAGGATGCTGATCGTCCATGCGCTGAACGCCGTGGAGAGCACCGTGACCCCGTCGGAGTCCAGGTAGCTGACCTGCACGGAGTAGGTGCCGTCGGCCTGCGTCATCGTCCAGGGCACGCTGTACGCGGTCTGGCCGGCGACGGCCGGCACGGGCGCGTTCGCCGGGGTGATGCGCGAGTACGCGCCGGTCACGGTGTTCTTCAGGTAGAGCGCGAACGCGCCCGTGGGCACGCCGCCGGCGGGCAGCGTCCACGAGACGGTCTGCTGCGAGCCGCGGGCGTAGGACCCGGTGAGCGGAGCGGTGACCGTCGCCTTCGGTGCCGGGACGATCGTGACGAGGCCGCTCTCGCCGCTCGCGACCACGGTGGTGCCGTTGGCCGCGAGCTGGGTCACGACGACCCTGTAGTTGCCGGCCGCCTGGGTCGCCCTCCACGGGACGAGGTAGCTCGTCTTGCCGGCGACGGTGGCGGTGGTCGTGATGCTGGTGAGGGCGCCGCTCGCGGCGTCCTTCAGGCCGATCTGGAAGGAGCCGGAGGCGGCCGGCGCGGAGATGGTGAAGCCGACGCTCTGCGTCGAGCCGCGGTAGATCGTGCCGGCCCTCGGCGCATCGACGCTGACGATCTGCAGCACGGTGACGGTGGCCGTGGCGAGCGCCGAGTTCTTGGCGCCGTCGTACGAGGCGAACGTGAACGTGTCGGTGCCGACGAAGCCGTCGGCAGGACGGTAGGTGGCGATGTCACCGCTGACGCCGACGGTGCCGTTCGCCGGCTGCGAGATGACGCGGGCGACGGCGTTCGAGCCGCCGGCCTGCAGCGGGATCTGCACGGCCTGGCCGGCGCTGGTCGTCGCGGAGACGTCGGTGACGACCGGTGCGGGGGTGGTGTTCATCGCACTGCGCGACGGCCCCTGGTGGCACGTGTAGCAGCCGATGGTGGCGCCGCGGTAGAAGGTCAGCGTGCCGAGTCCCTGCACGCTGAAGGAGCGGGCGCCCTGCACGCGCGAGAGCACTGTACCGCGGCTGTCCGTGCCGTGGCAGGCCCTGCAGGCAGCTGCTCCGACCTGGCTCACCGCGTCGTGGTGGCCGTTGACCCAGGCCTGGCCCACCGGGTGCATGCCGTGGGGACCGCCGTTGACGGTGGCCGGCGAGGTGGTGTGGCAGGCGGTGCACTCAGCGACCACGCCGGCGTGCCCCTGGATCTGCTCGTTGCGGAGGTTGTCGTTCGGGTCCGCGGCCGGGAACTCGGCGTGGGTCGAGCCGTGGCAGGCGGAGCACTGCAGGCCGCCGTGGCCCTTGGAGAAGCGGTAGAGCGAGAGCCCCGTGGCCGGCGTGTCGTTGTTGGTGGCGAACGTGTTGTCGACGGCGACGCGCTGCGCGCCGCTGGCGTCGAAGACCGAGGTGTACCGGATCTGGCCGTTGTTGTGGGTGGCCGTGCCGGTGTGGCAGCTCTGGCAGTTGGGCTCCTGGAACCAGCCGACGCGGGTCGGGGAGCCGACCTGGGTCATGCCGCCGTGGCAGGCCTGGCACTGCATCGACATCGTGCCGTCGGGGGCCACGGCGCTGCCCATGGCGCCGCGCAGGCAGCGCGTCGTCGAGCCGGGGTGACAGCGGTAGCAGGAGGAGCGGTTGGTGGAGTCGCCGAGGGCCTTGCCGGTGCCCGGGTCGGCCACCGCCGCGTGGAAGGTGTGCATCGACGAGGTGAGCGGCGGGATGTTGCCGTAGCTCTTCGTGCCGAGCGCCTCGGACTGGTGGCAGCGGGCACAGAGGACCGGGGTGCCGGCGTCCGCCGTGGCCAGCAGGCCGTCGGCGCGGTAGCCGTTCGCGGTGAGGGCGGCGGCGTAGCCGGCCGCGTCGCGCGCGAACTCGTGCGTGTCGTGGGACTTCAGCACGGCACGGCGGTAGTCACCGGGCGTGCCGTGACAGGAGGAGCAGTCCATCTCGTCGGAGACGGGGAGGACCACCGGGCTCTGCGCCACGACCTGGCCGCTGCTGTTGCGCGCGACCAGCTTCATGAGCGGGTAGGTGTTCTTGTTGCCGGCGTCGTCCACCGGCGTGATGGGGATGCCCTCGGCGTGGAACCAGTTGACCACGGTGGACACCCCCGGGGCGGGCGAGTCTCTGCTCTCGAAGAGCATCGTCTGCGGCACGTTGCCGGCGCCCGGCATGGCCCAGGACTTGAGCCCCTGGTCGGCGGCCAGCGACGCGCCGTAGAGCAGCGCGGCGAAGTCGTAGAAGTTGGTCTTGCCCGCAGACGTCGTGTTGATCGAGCCCGCGGGATCCCGCATGGCCTCGTACGTGACGGTGTAACCGTTGCCGCTGGTCACCAGCTTGCCGTTGACGATGAGCTGGGCCTCGAGCGTGTTGTAGGGCGGCAGGATCGAGAACACTGAGTAGTCGCTGTCCATACAGTGCATGCCGAGGTTGTTCCAGCCCAGCAGGACCGCCCCGGCGGCTCTGGCCTGGCCGGCGAAGGCGGCGCCGGCCAGAAGCGTCGCGACGAGCAGGAGCGTGAAGGCGAGGCCGAAGACGACGGTCTTCGGCCTCTTGCGGTCGGTCGTGCTCAACGTACCTCCTTGTGAAGCCCTCGGATCCTTGGAGCGGCAGTGCCGCAGCGGTGCAGACGCGCGGCGCAGGACGTGCCCGCGCCGCCCCCCGATGCGATACGTACGGGGGTATGTTCGGCGACATACTACACATACTTTAGTTAAAAGACCTAATTTGTCCTTTTCGGCAACGATAGGGGTCGTATTGAAGACCCGGACGAAGATGATGATGGAGACGACGTCCCGGGTGCCGACGGGCGTACGCGGCGAGGGGCGGGCGCCGTCAGGCGCCCGCCCCGCGCCGCGGTCAGACCCGGGTCGACGCGGCGCTCAGTACTTCCCGAGCAGCTTCCAGATGCCGCGGTGGATTGCGTGCCCGCTGAAGCCGGGCTTGTTGTACATCACGGCGCAGTGGCCGGTGACGACCTTGAGGCCGTGCTTCTGCGCCTCGGCCAGCGCTTCCGGCGTGTCGGTCGCCTGGTGGATCCAGACCTGTTTCGCCCCGGCCTCGGCCGCCCTGGCCACCCACGCCGCGGTCTCGTCCTTGGGCAACTCGAGCACGGCGGCCTCGACGGGACCGGGCAGGGCTGCGAAGTCGGTGTAGCTCGTGTCCCCGTCGACCGGCTGTCCCGCCACGTCGACCGCGTACACGGTCTTGCCCTGCTCCTTGAGCGCGCCGTAGGTGATCTTGGGGTAGGCCTTCTTGCTCCCCTGGTGGCCGACGACGGCGTAGCTGGCCGCGGTCCAGAAACTCTCGCACTCAGACGGCATCGCTCTCTCCCTCCTCGTTCTCGGCGTAGCACTGGCCGGGGGTCAGCACCTCGGGGTGGCGGCCCTCGGCGCGCAGCGCGGCGCGCACTTCGTAACACAGCTGGCACTCGTCCGCGTACAGGGGCAGACGAGGGGTGTGGCCGGCGGCCTGGGCGAGAGCCCAGGGGCCTCCGGCCGCGAGCTCACGGAAGACCGGACGTGTGGCCGGGTCGCAGGCAGCGAGCACGGCGCGCAGGCCGCCGGGGCGTGGGGCGGCGAGCTCGGCCGGCGAAGCCGGCCCGTCGCCGCCCGCGAACACGTTGCCGGCGCTGATGCCCTGGCACACCTGCAGCTCGCCGTCGGGGCCGAGGTGCACGCGCCCCGGGTCGGCGAAGTCCTCGTGCGGGCAGGTGACGAGCGTCTCGGGCGGCCGTGTCTCGCGCCCGGGGGCGAGCTTCACGGCCGCGCGCCCGCGGTACATCACCTCGCCGACGTCCTCGCCGAGGCACACGCCGGGCACGTCGAGCTTCGCCGGCGCACCCACCTCGAGCACCCCGCCGGGCAGCCCGAGGTCCTGCGCCGCAAGCAGCGCGTTGCGCAGGTGCTCCTCGTCCGCATCTTCGACGAAGTAGGCGTAGGACGAGAGCGAGAGGTCGCTGATGCCGAGCGCCACGAACGGCTCGAGCCAGACGCGGGCGTCCTCCCGCGTCGTCGCCCAGAAGCAGTTGCTGACGAGGCCGAAGTCCAGGCCGCGCTCGCGGGTGCGCTTCGCCGCCGCGAGCACCACCGGGTACGCCAGGGTGGGCTCGCCGCCTTCGAAGTAGACGTCGGTGACGCCGCAGTCCGCGGCCTGGTCGATGACGCTCGCCAGCTGCGCCAGCGTCATCGTCCCGTCGGCGTCCGGCGAGCCCCACACGAAGCAGTGCTCGCACGCGTACGTGCAGCGGTACGTGACCAGGAAGTGGATCCCGCTCAGCTCGATCGCCATGGCGCCAGTCTACGCCTCGCGC
>CAIXSE010000628.1 GCA_903921965.1 uncultured Thermoleophilia bacterium
CAGGTACTGCGGCACCCCGAGGTCGTCGGCCAGCAGGCGCAGGGCGGCGACCGTCTTCTCGGCGGCCTCGCGGTCGGAGAGGCCGGCCATGTTCTCGCCCATGGCCTCGCCGACCTGGCGCATCCAGCGCAGGCAGGCGAGAGCGTTGAGTTCCATGGCCCACGGCAGGACCATCGTGTTGGCGACGCCGTGCGGCACGTGGAACATGCCGCCGATGGGGTACGACAGGGCGTGCACGGCGCCGACGCCGGCGTTGCCGAAGGCGATGCCGCCCATCATGGAGCCCATTGCCATGGCGTCGCGGGCCCACATGTTGCTGCCGTCGTACACGGCGGTGCGGATGCTCTGGCTGATGAGCTTGATGCCCTCGTAGGCCAGCGAATCGGTGTGCATCGTCGCGTTGACCGAGATGTACGCCTCGATGTTGTGGATGAGGGCGTCCATGCCGGAGGCGGCGGTCACGTTCGGCGGGCAGCTCACCGTGAGACTGGGGTCGATGAGCGCCACGTTCGGCATCAGGAAGGGACTCACGAGCCCCTGCTTCACGTTGAGCTTCTCGTTGGCGAAGATCGCGATCGCCGTGCACTCGGAGCCCGTGCCGGAGGTGGTGGGCACGGCGATGATCGGCAGGCCCTTCTTCTTGACCTGGTCGATGCCGACGTAGTCGTACACGGTGTCGCCGGTGTGCGGCAGCACCGCCGCCGCCTTCGCGACGTCGATCGGCGAGCCGCCGCCGAAGCCGACGATGAGGTCGTAGCCGCCCTGCTCCACGATGCGCACGATCTCCTCGATCGTGCTCATGGGCGGCTCGGGCACGGCCTTGTCGTAGAAGTCCACGGAGAGGCCGGCCTCCACGAGCGGGCGCTCCACGTCGACGCACATGCCGCACTCGCTGACGCCCTGGTCGGTGATCACGAGGACCTTGGAGCCGTTCAGCTTCTTCGCCTCGATCCCGAGCTGCTCCACGGCCCCGACCCCGGTGATGAGGGTCTTGGGCTGGCGGTGGATGCGCATCTTGCGCTCCACACGGCGCATCTCGGGCGGGGTGCCCGTGGCCGACGAGATGACGCGCGGTTCCGGTTCGTTGTGGACGTGCTCCATTGCTCTCAGCGCTCCTCGCTGCGTGGGTGGCGGGGGAGGCGGCCGGGTCCGTAGACCGCAGCCACGTCCGCCCGGATCTGGTCTCTGAAGGCCGGGTCGGCGATCCCGATGAGGGCCTCGGCGCGCTCGCGCAGGCCGCGGCCGCGCAGGTGCGCGACGCCGTGCTCGGTGACGATGTAGTCGACGTCGGCGCGCATCGTCGTCACGGCGGTGCCGGGGGAGAGGGCCGCGACGACGCGCGAGACCTTCCCCTTCTTGGCCGTGCTCGGCAGGGCGATGATCGCCTTGCCGTCGCGGCTGCGGGCCGCGCCGCGCACGAAGTCCACCTGGCCGCCGATGCCGGTGAACTGGTGGGCGCCCATGGAGTCGGCCACGACCTGCCCCATCACGTCCACCTGGATCGCCGAGTTGATGGCCACGACCCGGTCGTTCTGCCCGATGACGTACGGGTCGTTGACCCAGTTCACCGGGAACATGTTCACGGCCGGGTTGTCGTCCACGAAGTCGTACAGGCGGCGCGTGCCCATGAGGAAGGTCGCCGTCATCTTGCCGCGGTTCACGGCCTTGTTGGCGTTGGTGATGACGCCCTCGTTGTAGAGGTCGACGACGCCCTCGCTGAACATCTCCGTGTGGATGCCGAGGTCGTTCTTCTCGTGCAGGAAGGCGAGCACGGCGTCGGGGATGCCGCCGATGCCCAGCTGCAGGCAGGAACCGTCGTCGATGAGCCCGCCGATGTGGCGGCCGATGGCCTCCTCCACGGGGCCGATCTTCGGCGGCTGCAGCTCGATGATGTCCTGGTCGCTCTCCACGACGATGTCGATCTCGTCCACGTGGATGAAGGAGTCGCCGTGGGTGCGCGGCATCTTCGGGTTCACCTGCGCGACCACCGTCTTCGCCACCTGGGCGGCCGGCTTGGTGTAGTCGACCGAGATGCCGAACGAGCAGAAGCCGTGCTTGTCGGGCGGCGAGACGTGGATCAGGACGACGTCCGGCGGCAGGTAGCCCTCGCAGAACAGCTTGGGGATGTCGTGGAAGAACACCGGGATGTAGTCCCCGCGCCCGTCCTTGACCGCCTCGCGCGACGAGGCGCCCACGAACAGCGACTTGTGGAAGAACGACGCCGCGTGCTCGGGCTTCGTGTACTCTCCCTTGCCCATCGCGACCATGTGGTTGATCTCGACGTCCTCGAGCTCGCCGGCGCGCGCCATGAGCGCGTCGACCAGGTCGAGCGGCTCGCCGCAGGCGTGCGCGAAGACCACCCGGTCGCCGGACTTCACGCACCCCATGGCCTTCGCCGCGGTCGTGCGCTTGCGCTTGTACTCGCCCCTCCAGTCCATCCCCGTCACTCCTTGAGCTTGCGTGTCACGGCCGCGGCGATGGCGGCGGCGGGCGTCGGCACGCCGTCGACCAGTTCGCCGGCGACGACGATCACCGGCGCCGCGCCGGTGGGCGCGGCCTCGCGGGCGCCTTCCGGCGCGGCCTCCGCCTGCGCCGCGGCCGTCGTCAGTCTGTGTCCGGACGCGCACGCGCGAGGGCAGCCGCTGAGCTGCACCGTCGCGTC
>CAIXSE010000629.1 GCA_903921965.1 uncultured Thermoleophilia bacterium
GCCGGCGTCAGCTGCCCCGGATCGCGTCAGAGGCAGTCCAGGAAGGCCGCGAGGTCGGGACGGCTTCTCTTCCCCTGGTCCCAGCCGGATGCGCCGCCGCTGTGGATCCAGTCGCCCATGACCTCGAAGCGGGCACCGCTCCTGCCGTCGGCTCCGTAGAACCACTCGTACCTGTGGGCGGGGACAGGGACGTCGTCGGCACTCATGTGGCGGAAGAGGACCCGCCAGTTGCCGCCCCCCGTGTCGAGCCCCGGCTTCGGCATGAAGTCGAGCCGGGGGAAGCCGAGGCGCGCCCGGTCGAAGAAGCACCACCCCGGCCACAGGTACCAGCGACCTCCTCGCAGCTGCTTCACGCCGAGGACGCCTGCCTGCCCGAGCAGGGGGACCACGGCGGTCTGCCTGAACGGGTAGATGTCGTGGTCGAGGAGGCCGACGAACCGCCGGCCCGACGGCTCCACGAGGTTGCGCCAGGCCCAGTTCAGGGCGGCGCCATGAGAACGGCTGCCGTCCGGGAGCAGGTTCCGCGGCAGCCCCACGTAGGCGGTCCCGGCACTCCGGCAGAGCGATTCCAGCTGCCGCCGCACACCGTTGTCGGTGGAGTTGTCCACGACGGTCAGGTGGTAGTCGTCGAGCAGGTACTTGCGCAGGAGCCGGAGCTGATACCCGACCACCGAGGGGTTCCCGAACGCGACCGTGTACAGGTCCAGCAACTCATCGCCGCTGCCACCCGCGCCGCGGCGCACGACCAGCGGCCGGGAGGCACAGAAGCGCCGCGCGAGCGCGTCGCTCTTCCAGCGAGCGACGGCGGTGTGAACGGGGTTCGCGACGGCGGCGAGCATGCCCCATCCTTGCATCCGCCCGGCCCGGCGTCACGCGGGAACGTGCCGCAGGGCCCAAAGTACTAGAATCCAAGCGTCCCCGCCGCTCCTGCGGCGTGCAGCGAACCCTTGCCGAGGTCCGGTCGACGAGATGCTGAGGCGAACCCTCCACTGGCTGAGCGAGTACCTGCGCATCAACGCCGTGCGGCGGGTGTTCTCGTACGTCGAGATCGGGCGTCTCGAGATCGGCATCCTGATCGGGCTCGCCCTCCTGTTCGCCGCCTTCGAAGGCATCGGACTCGCGCTGCTGCTCCCCATCCTCCAGTTCGCGGACGGCGGGCAGACGGCCATCTTCGAGAGCTCGGGACTGATCTGGCAGGGCATCGCGACGTTCATGGATGCGCTGCACCTCCCCGAGACGCTGCCCGTCCTCCTCGCCCTGGCGTTCATCCCCATCCTCCTCCGCCAGGCGGTCTACTACGTGAACGCCTGGTACTCCGCCGTGGTGGCCTCCCGCATCGGCCTTCGCCTGAGACGCCAGATCATCGACAAGGTGCTCTCGGCGGACATGGAGTTCTTCTCACGGCACGCGGTCGGCTGGATCGTCGGCGTGACCGTGGGGCAGACCAGCGTCGGGAGTGCCGCCGTCCTCGCGGTGGTGAAGCTGCTGGGTATCGGGCTGCTGATGCTCCTCTACGCGGTCATCCTGCTGGCCCTCTCCGTCCCGCTCACGCTCATCACCCTCTTCTTCGCCGTGACCACGTCACTGGCACTGCGTGCGACGATGCGCCGTATCCGCGCCTTCGGCGAGGTGACGGCACAGCTCTCCCAGAGCGTCTTCGGCACCACGGTGGAGCGCTTCGGGATGATCCGCCTCGTCAAGCTGAGGGGCCAGAAGGACTACGAAGCCAGCACCCTGATCCGCGTACTGAACGAACTGCGGCTGGTTGAGGTCCGGCAGGCGCGACTCGGGGCCGATATCGAGGTCGTCGTCGACCCGCTGCTGATGCTCTCGGTGTTCGTGACCCTCTACATCGGCATCGCCGTGCTCGGCATGACGCTGCCCCAGCTCGGGCTCATGTTGTTCGTGCTGAACCGCATGAACGCCAAGGTGAAGGAATTCAACGCCACGAGGCAGGCCATCTCCCAGAACATGGCGGGCCTCGTGATGGTGAGCGACTTCACCCGCGAGGCTGCCGCGGCCGACACGATCCGCGGGGGCTCCGTCCCCTTCGGCGGCCTGCGGGACGAACTGGTCCTTCGCGACGTCACCTTCGACTACCCGGACGTCCTCGACGCGGAAGGCACGGTCACCGCTGCCGGCAAGCGGGTCCTGGGCGGCGTCTCGCTCACGATCCCCGCAGGGTCCATGACGGCCATCGTCGGACGCTCGGGCGCCGGCAAGTCGACGCTCGTCGAGCTCCTCCCCAGGCTGCGGGACGCCGACGGTGGGTCGATCACCTTCGACGGCGTCGACATCCGAGACTTCGACATCGACTCCCTGCGCCGCGGTATCGGTTACCTGACGCAGAACCCGATGCTCTTCAACGACACGGTCCGCGCGAACCTCGCCTACGGCCTGGGCCGCGACCCCAGCGAGGCCGAGATCACCGAGGCGCTGCGCCGCGCCCACGCCGGGTTCGTCCTAGACCTGCCGCACGGCCTCGAGACGAAGCTGGGTGACCGCGGAGTCCGGTTCTCCGGTGGGGAACAGCAGCGGCTCGCACTCGCACGCGTCCTCCTCGACGACACGTCCCTCTTGATCCTGGACGAGCCCACGAGCGCCCTCGACTCGGAGTCCGAGGCCTACATCCAGGACACCCTCTCGCAGATGCAGGGGACCCGCACGATCATCGTCATCGCCCATCGGCTGTCGACGGTGATCAAGGCCGACCAGCTCATCCTCATCGACGACGGGCGCATCCTGGAGCGCGGTACGCACGAGGAGCTCGTGGCGCGACCGAGCGCCTACGCCAAGCTCTTCGCGACGCAGCTGCTGAGCTGAGGCGGGTGCCGCCCCGGCAGGTACTGCCGGTCCGGGCGGGCTACCTGACGGTGAGCGCCGCCGACTTCACTCCGGCCTGGGCGTTGCCTGCGAGGTCGTGCGCCAGCACGCGCATGCGGTACACACCCGGAGCCAGGTCGGCCTCCACGCCGGCAGCGGTGTGCCACGTGCGGGTCTTCGGCTTGCCAAGGCTGACGCGCTGGACCACGTCACCGGAGCGGTCGACGATCTGGAGCAGCGCGTCGCGCGCCGTTGGACTCAGAGCGTCGTACACCAGGTACCTCACGGCGAACCGTCCTCCGGCCTTCGCCGTCGCCGCTGCGACCGACGTCTTCGGCGGGACGGTGTCGATGCCGAC
>CAIXSE010000630.1 GCA_903921965.1 uncultured Thermoleophilia bacterium
CGAGCGTGGCGCCGACTGCCGCCGCGTCTGCGCCGAGGCACGCGCCGGCTCCCCGCACGGCGCTGCCGCCGCGCCGCTCGTGGCCGGGTACGCCGCCGGGCCGCACGGCCTGCTGGCCGCGCACCGCGCCCACCGGTGCGCCGACCTCGTGCTGCGGCTCACGGCCGACGTCGCCGGACCGTGCTTCGCGCACCTCCCTTCCTCCGATGCGGTGCGCGCCGCCGGGCTCACCGAGCGCGAGGCGGACGTGCTCGTGCTGCTGCTCGACGGGCTCACGACGACCTCCGTCGCCCGGCGGCTCTGTGTCTCGCCGAGCACGGCGCGCTCCCACTGCCGCGCGGTGCTGCGCAAGCTCGGCGCCCGCGACCGGCGGGCACTTCGCGATGCGCTCCTGGAGGCCGGCGCGCCCGCGGCCGTGCGGACGGGCGTCCGAAGGAGCCCGCTCTCGCCGTCGCCGGCGTGCGTCGTGTTCCGGGCGGCCTGCGAGGGACGCGGAGCGCCGGGGACGGAAGGCGCGGACTCGGGAGCGCACGCGGAGGCCGCTGAGGCCGCGGCGGTCGCCGTGCGCGGGCAGGCCGCGGACGACGGCGCTCAGCCGAGCGCGTCGAAGACGAGCCCGGTGAGCAGCTTGGGGTAGAAGTACGTGGACTTCTGGGGCATGGTCTCGCCGGCGTCGGCGACCGCGCGCACCTGGTCCACCCCGGTCGCGTTGAGGAACGCGCCGAGCTCGTAGCCGCCGCCGGCCAGGGCGGCCACGGCGTCGGGGACGTTCTTGACGTACTCGACCTGCTGCTCCTCGGCGGCGGGGTCCATGCCCAGCGCATCGGTGAGGACCAGGTCGTGCAGCACGTTGACCGAGAGGGCCGCCGTCTCGGGTGAGTGTCCGGCGGCCAGCAGGCTGTCGGTGGCGGCGTCGTGCCGCGTGCGGATGAGCAGGCCCGTCTGCTCGCGCACGAAGTACAGGCCGAAGACCAGGCTCGGCTCGTCCTGCCGCGGCAGCGCCTCGAAGGCGGCGGCGGAGGCGTCGATGCCGCCGAGCGGCTCGCCGACGAGCTCGAAGTGCGGCCGCAGCAGCTCGACGGCCTCGGTGACCGGCGGAGGGACGAAGCCTTTGACCAGGCGGTGGGTGGGGAACACCATGAGGCCCGGGTCGTCGAGGCTGCACAGGTACACCATGAGCGTGTCGGCCGAGGTGTCGCCGGCGGCGCGCCGCTCGTCGCGGTAGGCGAGCGCCGTCTCGTAGCGGTGGTGCCCGTCGGCGATGTACACCGGGCGCCCGGCGAGGGCGGCGGCGATGCGCTCGGCCGGCCCGCCGCCGAGGCGCGTGAGGCGGTGCACGTTGCCGTCGGCGTCGCGCGCCTGCCGCGCGGCCGACTCGGGCGCCGCCGCCGCCGCGAGCTCGCGCGCGACCACGCCGTCTTCGTCGGGGAACAGCAGGAAGATCTGGCTGAGGTCGGCGTGCGCGTGCCGGTACAGCCGCAGGCGGTCGACCTTGGGGCCGGTGTGGGTGCGCTCGTGCGGCCGCACGACACCCTCGTCCAGCGCCGCGAGCCGCAGCCTCGCGACGAACCCGCGGCGCGTGCGCTGCCGCCCGTCGGGGCCGACGTACGTCTGTTCCACCAG
Organism: uncultured Thermoleophilia bacterium; assembly: GCA_903921965.1. The sequence goes on from CAIXSE010000630.1 coordinate 1,624, forward strand.
GTACAGGGCCGGTTCTTCGTCGCGCTGCAGCACGCCGTCTGCCTGCCAGGCGCGGAACAGCGCCGCCGAGCGCTCGTACGCGGCGTCTTCGGGCGCCTCTCCGGGCGTCACCGGCAGGTCCACGTGCGTGGCGTTGTAGGGGCTGCGCGCGCGGAGCCCGGCCGCCTGCGCCGCCGAGATGACGTCGTAGGGCGGCGAGACGAGGTCGTCGAGGGCGAGGTGTCCAGCGTAGCGGATACCCCTGAAGGGGCTGACGTCGGCCATGGGGCGAAGACTACCCGAAACGAGGCGCTACGGCTTGATGATGATCGGCATGCCCACGACGACGCGGTCGAACAGGTCGATGGCGTCCCAGTTGTGCATGCGGATGCAGCCGTGCGAAGCGTAGCTGCCGATGCTGGAGTCCTCGCTCGGCGGCACGCCGTGGATGCCCACGCCGGTCTGGCTCGTCCCCATCCAGCGGGTGCCGAGCGGGTTCTCGGTGCCCGGCGGGATGGGCTGCGCGTTCTTGGCCCAGTCTGAGTTGGGCGGGAGCCAGGTGGGGTCTTTGACCTTGTCGACGATGTGGTAGCTCCCCGGATACGTGGGGTACGCCGGCTGCCCCGTGGCCACGGGGTACGTCTTGACGAGCTTGCCGTCGCGGTAGAGGTACAGGCGGTGCTCGCTGAGGTCGACCACGATCTGCCCGCCGAGGGCGGTGAGCACGGGGCCGCCGACCACGCCGTCGACGGTCATGCCGTAGGCGGACTGGAACTTCCTGACGGCCTTCTCGGTCTTGTCGTCGTACCTGCCGCTGATCTTGCCGGAGTACATGCCGTAGTCCGTGAGCAGCCTCTGGAGCTTCTTGACGTCTTTACCCTGGGCGCCCTTCCACATGACCTTGGAACCGAAGTGCTCAGTGCTGTCGACGATGAAGGTCTGCTTGCGCGTGACGACGTTGCCGCCCTTGTCGGACGCCGTCACGGTGATGGTGTGCCTGCCCTGCGCGAGGCCCTTGAGGTCGATGCGGCCGTGGGAGGCGGGGCCGTCGAACGCGACGTCTTCGCCGTCGAGCACGACCTCGACCTTGGGCTCGGCGAGCTGGTCGGTCGCGTTGATGCTGAACTTGAACGAGGCGCGCTTCTCGACCTTGTCGACGGTGGTGGTCTTGAGCACCGGCGCCTCGGCGTCGACGTAGACGCTCATCTGGCGCGCTGTGGAGTTGCCTGCCCTGTCGGTGGTGGTGATGGTGACGTCCGAGGGCCCGTCGGGCAGCTTGGCGCTCACGGTGTAGTTGCCGGCGGCGTCGGCCTGACCGGATGCCTTGAGGGTGCCGCTGGTGACGGTGACGAGGGCGAGCGGCTCGGTGGTGCCGCTGAAGGTGGCCGGCGAGGTGTTGATGCGGCCCCGGTCGGTGGAGGCTTCGAGCTTGAGCGTGGGCACGCTCGTGTCGACGGTGAAGCGCCACGCCTTGCTCACGGCGCGGCGCAGCAGGTTGGAGCTGTGGGCGCTGAACGCGACCGTGTGCTCGCCGTCGCTGAGCTCGCCGGTGGCGAAGCTGAGCTTGCTACCGTCGCGGCTGGTGCTCGCGGTGATGTCCTTGCCGTCGAGCGTGACGCGCACGCCCTTGAGGTGGGAGAGGTTCCTGACGTCGAGCACCACGTCGATGGACGGGTTCTTGACGTAGTCGCCCGGGCCGGGCGTGACCGCGGAGACGCGGGGCACGCCGAGCGCCTGCCACGCGGCGAGGGCCGCGAAGACGCAGACCGCCGCGGTGACGATGTACGGCCAACGGCGGCGGCGGTGTTCGGGCTCGTGCCTGTAGACGGTGTAGCCGGGCGTGGTCACCGGTGCCTTTCCGGACTTCCGGGACGAAATCGCTCCGATTATAGCCGGAGGCGCGTCCGAAGGGAACTTCGCACGGTTTGACGGACCAGGTGGCGCGAACCGCCGAAGCCGCGCAGAATGCGGGCGACATGGATGGTTCACTCGACGATCTGCTGGCGGAGGTGGCGGCCGGCCGCCTCGGGCCTGACGCGGCCGCCGAACGCCTGCGCCGCTTCGGCTACACGGCCGTGGGCGACTACGCGCGCCTCGACGTCTCGCGGGCGGCGCGCAAGGGCGTGCCCGAAGTGGTCTACGCCGAGGGCAAGACGGCGGACCAGGTCGTCGAGATCGTCCGCCGCTTCCTCGAGCACGGGCCGGCGGTGCTCTGCAGCCGGGTCA
>CAIXSE010000631.1 GCA_903921965.1 uncultured Thermoleophilia bacterium
CGCCGTGCTGGGCTCCGGCCTGATGGGCGCCACAGTGGCCGCCCACCTGGCCAACGCCGGCATCCCGACGGTGGTCCTCGACCTGCCGCCGACCGAGACGGCCGAGAACGGCCTCAAGGCGCTGGCCAAAGCACGCCCGGCGCCGCTGGCCCACAAGGACCGTCAGGCGCTCCTCTCGGCCGGCAACTTCGACGACGACCTCGGCAGGCTCGCCGACGTCGACTGGGTCGTCGAGGCGGTCGTCGAGAACCTCGAGGTCAAGACCGCGCTGTTCGCGCGTGTGGCCGAGCACCTGAGCGACCGCGCGATCGTCACCACCAACTCGTCGGGCCTCTCGGTGAACGCGATGGCAGAGGCCCTGCCGGAGGCGCTCAGGCCGAGGTTCTTCGGGGCGCACTTCTTCAACCCGCCGCGGTACATGTACCTGCTCGAGGTCATCCCCAGCGAGTACACCGACGAGGCCGTCGTGGACGGCTTCGCCGACTTCGCCGCGCAGCGTCTGGGCAAAGGCGTGGTGCGCTGCAACGACAGGCCGATGTTCGTGGCCAACCGCATCGGCATGTTCACGACCGTGCACGCGATGAACAAGATGGCCGAGTACGGCCTCACGGTCGAAGAGGTGGACGCGGCCAGCGGGCCGGCCATCGGCCGCGCCGTGACGGCGACCTTCGGCACGGCAGACCTCGCCGGCTCGGACATCCTCGCGCACAACGTCGAGGCGCACGCCCTCACGGCCATCGACGACGAGATGCTCGACCTCTGGCAGGTGCCGGCCTGGGTGCTCGCGCTCATCGAGAGCGGCCGCACCGGCAACAAGGCCGGCAGCGGGTTCTTCAAGGACCGCCGGGCCCTGACGATCGACCCCGAGACGCTGGAGTACCGGCCGTTCCAGAAGCCGCGGCAAGAGAGCCTGCAGGCCGCGGCCGGCATCAAGGATCCCGTCGAGCGCATCTCTTTCGTCACATCTAGGGATGACGAAGCGGCACGGTTCGCCTGGGAGATCCTCGCCGGCACCCTGCTGTACGCGGCGCACCGCATCCCCGAGATCTGCGACGACATCACCGCCATCGACGACGCCATGCGCTGGGGCTACGCCTGGGACCTCGGGCCGTTCGAGCTGTGGGACGCGCTCGGCGTGCCGGAGACGGTCGCGCGCATGCGCGCCGACGGGCGTGCCATCCCCGCGTGGGTCGAGGAGCTGGCCGCGTCTGACTCGCCGAGCTTCTACCTCCGAGAGGACGGCGCGACGCGCATCTGGGGTCCGGGGCAGACGGCGCACGTGGCGCTGAAGCCGCGCGCGCGGACGATCCACCTCGCGCGGCTCAAGGCCACAGGCCACGTGCTTGCCGAGGACGAGCACGCCGGTCTCGTCGACCTCGGCGACCGCGTGGCCTGCATCGAGTTCCACACCAAGGCCAACATCGTCAGCGAGGGTGTGCTGGCGTTCATCGAGCAGACGCTCGCCGAGGCAGGGGGCGACTACGACGCCCTCGTGATCGGCAACCAGGGCGCCCACTTCAGCGGCGGCGCCGACCTCAGGATGATGGTCGAGAAGATCACCGCCGGGGACTGGGACGGCATCGACGCCACACTGCGCGACGCGCAGCGCGCGAGCATGGCGCTCAAGTACTCGCCGATCCCCGTCGTGGCCGCCCCGTTCGGGCGCGTGCTGGGCGGCGGCCTCGAGGTGTGCCTGCACTGCAGCCGTATCCAGGCCCACACCGACGCGGCCATGGGCCTCGTCGAGACCGGC
>CAIXSE010000632.1 GCA_903921965.1 uncultured Thermoleophilia bacterium
CTTGGTCTTGTCGTCGCTGGACGCAAGCTTCAGCATCTGGTTGATCACCTGCCTCTGTACGGCTGTATAGAGGCCGTCCGTCCGGCTCATGCATCTCCTCCCTTCCCTCTCGGGCGCGCCCGTGCTCGGCGGACGCGACATGACGGCCTCCTGGAGACCGGGGCGGGGGGACGAGACGGCATCGTGCCTGCTGCCTCGGGACACCGGCTCCCCCCGGTGGTCTTCGAGCAACCATGGAGCTCATCTTATCACCGCCGTCCAAGGTTACGAACGTTTTCGTGTCAGACGACACACTCTACTCGGGGCCCCTGTCGCGTCGGCCGCTCTGGCAACACTTGGCTGGGATATTCGTCTACGGAACCCTCATGTTTCCTCCGTCCCGGGCCGATACTCTTCTTCGACAAAGGCAAACCTGTCGTGAGGCAGGGACGCAAAGCCAGAGGTCTTGAATGCTCAAGATAGCTCGGTTGCCGGTTTCGACTCGCACCGCACTCGCGGAAGTCTCCGTCTGCCTTCAGCCTCTGGCCGCCGTCCCCGCCCCTCGTCTGAGCTGAGTCCAACGGGCGCCGCCGGAGGCGCCCCGGAGGCAGAGGGGGTACCGAAGTGAAGATGAGACGTTCGAGTGCCAGGTTCCTCATACTGGCCGCAACCCTGCTGGCGTTCCTGGTGGTGCCGGCTGTCGCGCTGGCGGAGGACGAGCCGGCGGGCAAGATCGATCCCAGTGTGGAGACCATCCTCGAAGCGACCGGCGGGGCGGTGGCGGTCCCCGTCATGGTCCAGGCTCCCGGCGCCCTGGACCAGGTCAAGGCGAAGATCCCGCTCGGCGTCGACATCACCGACGTCCCGATCGTCGACAGCGTCGCGGCCTACTTGACCCCCCAGGAGATCGCGGCACTGAGCAGCGAGTCGTTCGTCTCGTACATCGTCGCCGACAACATGGTGCACGGCCTCAGCTATCAGAGCACCATGGACATCACGAACTTGAGCATCGGCCTGGGTGACGTTCCCGCCCCGGCCGATGGCGGGCCTGACGGCGCCGGCGTCACCGTGGCGATCCTGGACACGGGCATCGCCACCAGCACCGACCTCGGCAGCAGCCGCATCGTCGGCTGGAAAGACCTTGTGAACAGCCAGCCGCTTCCTTACGACGACGCAGGCCACGGCACCTTCGTCGCCGGCGTCATCGCGGGCGACGGGACGGCCTCCCTCCCCATCGAGAACGGCGGCTTCGCGACCACCCAGTTCCGCGGGGTCGCGCCCGCGGCGAACGTGGTCGGGATCAAGGTACTCGACGAGGTCGGCCAGGGGCGCGCGTCAGCGCTCATCGCGGGCATCGCCTGGGCGGTCGCCCACAAGAACGAGTACGGCATCCAGGTCATGAACATCTCGATCGGCGGCAACCCGGTCTCCTCCGTCTCGCGCGACCCTGTGGCGCAGGCCGTCGAGGCCGCGTGGCGCAGCGGGATCACCGTGGTGTGCGCCGCCGGCAACGAAGGCGAGTTCGGGCCCGGCAGCATCCTCTCCCCCGGCAACGACCCGTTCGTCATCACCGTCGGCGCCGACGACACGAAGCAGACGGCCGCGACCGCCGACGACAGCGTCGCCCCGTACAGCTCCGTCGGTCCGACGCTCTTCGACGAGATCATGAAGCCCGACGTGGTCGCCCCCGGTCAGCGTGTCGTCTCCTCCAGGGCGCTCGGCTCCTTCATCGACCTCAACTTCCCGCTCAACATCATCGCGCTCGAGGACTACACGCTGGCGCCGCCGCCCGGTACCGAGTCCGCGTATCTGATGCTCTCGGGCACCAGCGCCTCCGCTCCGGTCGTGGCGGGTGCCGCGGCCCTCATGCTGGGCGAGGACGCGAGCCTGACCCCTGACGACGTCAAGGTGCGGCTCACGGGGACGGCCGATCCGCTCGCCGGCACGGATGCGTACCATCAGGGCGCCGGCCTCATCGACGTCGACGAGGCGCTGGCCAGCACCGCGCACGCGACCGGCTGGGCACTCTCACCGGCCGACAGCGGTGCGAAGAAGAAGGTCTTCACCGAGGGTGACTACAACAAGTGGGAGAAGCGGTCCTGGGACAAGTGGGGATGGACCAAGTTCAAGTGGACCAAGTTCAAGTGGACCAAGTTCAAGTGGACCAAGTTCAAGTGGACGGACGTGGTCTGGACCAAGTTCAAGTGGACCGAGATCGACTGGACCAAGTTCAAGTGGACCGAATACGATTGGGCGAAGTTCAAGTGGACGACACTGCTCCAGGGAGAGTGACAGCGGCTGACACCCCTGAAGACCGCAACGAGACGGCCGAGCGGCAACGCTCGGCCGTCTCGTTGTACGTGGCGGGGTTCGGACTGGCGGCGGCGGGAGCCTTCGCTTGGGTGACCACGTCCCAGCCCACCCCCGTCACCTGGGCGCTTCTGGCCTTCGCCATCCTGGCCGCCGTGGCCGACATCAAGGAGGTCCGTCTCCCGGGCGTCGGCGTCGTCGGCATGTCCTTCGTGCCGGTGCTGGCAGCGCTGCTCGTCCTGGGCATCTGGCCCGCCATGATCGTCGCCATGGTCTCGGGAGCGACCTCGGCCGGGTTCACCCGAGACCCGCAGAAGATCGTCTTCAACGTGGCCAACTACGTCCTCTCCACGTTCGCGGCAGGCATGATCTACCTCGCGCTGGTACCGGGCGAAGCCTCGTTCGTCGACAAGATCGTGCCCGCGTTCCTGGCCACGGCGGTCGACTTCTTCGCGAACACGTTCGCGCTCGCCGGCGTGATCGCCCTCAGCACCGGCGGCGGACCGGTGACCGTGTGGCGCCACAACTACCAGTGGGCGCTTCCCGGCTATCTGACGGGAGCCACCTTCGCCCTGCTCGCTGCCTACCTCTACGGCCTGCTGGGCATCGCCGGGCTCGTGCTCGCGATCCCGCCGATCGTCTTCATCTACTACTCGTACGAGATCTACGTGAGTCGTGCGCGCGACCGTCTCACATTCGACGCCGAACGCGACTCGTTCCACGCCGAGCTGGCCAAGTCGGTGCAGCTGCACGACGAGCTGCGTTCGGCGCAGCTCAAGGTGGCGGCCGAGATCGAGCGCGCGAAGCGCATCCAGACCGACCTGCTCCCCGCCAAGGTCCCGAGCGTGGAGCACCTCGACCTCACGCAGCGCATCGCGTTCCTCGGTGAGATGGGCGGCGACTACTACGACTACATCCCGTTCGGCGACGGCCGCCTGGGCATCGTCTGCGGCGACGTGATGGGCAAGGGGCTGGCGGCGGCGCTCATCATGGCGATGGCGCGCTCGTTGCTGCACACGGCCATCGGTCCCGGCAAGTCGCCCGGAGACGTCCTCGCCGAGGTCAACGACGGACTCGCCCGCGACCTCGAGGGCCAGCGTCTGCCCTACTTCCTCACGCTCGTGCTCTGCGCCTACGACCCCGCGAAGGGGACGATGACCATCGCCGGCGGAGGGCACAACCCCGTGCTCATCACCACCGAGGACGGCCTCGTCGAGGTCCCGTCGCGCGGCGCCGCCCTGGGCGTGCGCACGGGCCTGCAGTTCCCCGAGGACGAAGTGTACCTGCGCGACGGCGCCACCGTGGCGCTCTACACCGACGGCATCACCGAGGCACGCTCGCCCGACGGGGAGCTGTTCGGCATGGAGCGCCTGGAGACCGCGCTCGAGGCCGCGCGCCGGGAGGCGGTGCAGCAGACGCTCGACGCCGTGTGGAACGAGGTCGGCACGTTCCGGGCCACCGCCGATCCCAGCGACGACATCACGCTCCTGCTCGCGCGGTTCGCCTGAGCTTGTCTGGACCGCGCCGACGCGAGAGTATCTAGGCGACCCTTCGACGAAAGGTCGCCATGCCCGACAGGCGAGTCGACGCCCCAGCGAAGCTCCAGGTGTTCCGGTACCGGCCGTCGGACGGCCGCATCCACGCGGTCATCGGCGAACTGGACGAGGACCTGCGGCGCACCGACCTCGTCGCCTACGCGTCGGACGCGCTCGCCAGCGAGACGTTCGTGTGCCACGCCGTGGCCAACGACGACGAGTCGGTCGCCGACGAGCTGTGCTTCATCCCCCAGGGCGACCACTGCGAGATCCTCAGCATGCGCACCCGCGGCTGGAAGCGGCACCACGGCGACCACCGGCGCTCGCTGGTCGAGATCCTCAACACCATCGCCGCCGCCGTGGCCTGCGGCAAGCTCAGGATCCTCGACGACGACGAGACACGCACGGAGTCGGAGCTCGGCGACGTGCTCCAGGTGATCGAGATCGCCGGCAGCGGCACCCTGGGCAGCGCGCGCGACGCGGTCCAGCATGCTCTCGAGCTCTCCGGCCTCGACGAGGCGACGTGCCAGCGCACCACGCTGTGCGTTTCGGAGGCGCTCACGAACATCCTGCTGCACGGCGGCGGACGCGGGGCCATGACCGTCCGCCGCCTGCCGGGCCGGCTGCGCATCGTCGTCGCCGACGAAGGACCCGGCCTCAACTTCCTGAACTGGATAGAGCCGCCGGCCGTCGGAGGCCAGGCCTCCATGGGCTACGGCTTCAAGATCATCCTGGACAACCTCGACGCGGTGGCGCTGCACACAGGGCCCGAGGGCACCACGCTGGTGCTGGACCGCGTCGTCGACCGAGGCAGGGACTAGCATGCTGAGCACATCCGTCGCCCAAGGCCCCGCGCCCACCGTCTTCCTCTCCGGAGAGATGGACCTGGACTGCGCCGACACGCTCCGCGAAGCCGTCGGAGAGGCGGCCCGCGGAGCCGAAGCGGTCGTGCTGGACTTCTCGGGCGTGTCGTTCATCGACTCGTCCGGGACGGGGATCTTCGTCCGCCTCTGCCTCGACCTCAGGAGCCAGGGCGTCCCGCTCGTGGCACGCAACCTCACGCCGACGGTACGCGGCGTGTTCGACATGCTGCGCGTGCGCGACCTCGTGGGCGACGACGTCTTCTCCGACTGAGCCCGGAGCCCCGGCGGCGCCGGGCGGGTTCAGTCGCTGTGCAGGGGGCCCACCCCGGCGAGCACCACGAGCGTCGCGAAGTCACCGTCGATGGACACGTTGGAGACGCACGCCTCGCCCTGGAAGCACTGCCCGTCCCGCGTGACGATGGAGAGACACATGGACGCGCCACGGTGCAGGTGATCGAGGTACTCCTCGACGTCCTGGGGTGATTCGACCCGGAGCGTCCAGCTGGCGCCGATGTCGCTGCAGATGCGCGCCGCCAGGAAACCAAGCTCGTGATGGTCGTGGCGCAGTTTGAGAAGTCGCCCTTGCGGTACGTTCACCTGGCCCCCTCTGGCCGGGACTCTCTCGCCCCCATGATACCCGGCATCAGACGACGTAGACATCGCGAGGCCCGCCGGCGGGCCTCGTGGACCAGGAGCGGACCTTGGCACACGACGACATCCCGGCGGACGGAGAGGCCGGCGCTCACGCCCCGCGCGGGTCTCTCGACCCGTCGGGGATCGCCGATCACGCGGCCCGGCAGCACGGGCTGAAGGTGAGCCCGGGCACCGTGCGCCTCTGGGTGGAGGCCGGGCGCGTCCCTGCCGTGGTGGACGAGCGCGGCGAGCTGCTCATCGACCCGGACGACGTCGACAGGTTCTTCGAGCGCGGAGGGACCCTGGGAGCGCACGACGCACAGGGTCCGCCGCACGGCATCACGACGCCAGGCCGGTCAGCGGGAGAAGAGAGTGGTGGCGAGGGTCAGAATTGAACTGACGACACCGCGATTTTCAGTCGCGTGCTCTACCAACTGAGCTACCTCGCCACGAGCGCCCCCTCGGGAGCGCGCCTCATGCTACCCACGAGCCTGCACGCGCGCAACCTGAGGAGACGGATGCGGCCCGGGCGGGCGGCGGCGCAGCCGCTCCGCCCGCCCAGGCCGCCGTCAGGCCGCTGTCGGGCTCACCAGCCGGTCGTGTCCAGCTCGGACTGCTTCTCGACCCGCTCGGGCTCCTCTTCGGGGAGGAAGACCTTGATGAGGTCCTTCTCCTTGCCGCGCGGCACCAGGCACAGCACGTAGTCGCCGGCGAGGATCATGGTGGAGCCGCGCGCAACCAGGGCCTGCCCGGCGCGCACGATGGCCGCCAGCAGCACGCCGGAAGGCAGGTCGATGTCTTGCACGTAGGTGTCGGAGAACGGGGAGTTCTCGCTCACCTCGAGCTCGACCAGCTCCAGGCCCTCACCGCGCAGCGAGAGCAGGTGCACGAACTTGTGCACCGGCAGCTCGTGCATGATGAGCCGCAGCATCGCCGTCGTGGCGCAGACGGTGTTGTCGATGCCGAGGAGGTCGAACGTGGCCTGGTTGAACGGGTTGTTGACGCGCGCCACGATCTTGGGCACGCCGAACTTGAGCCTGGCGATCTGCGAGATGACGATGTTGTCCTCGTCGTCGCCGGTGACCGCCACGATCATGTCGGCGCGGCCGATACCGGCCTTCTCCAGCACCCAGACCTCGGTGCCGTCGCCGAACACCAGAGACTCCTCGCCCAGCTCTTCGGCGACGATGTCGTACCGCGACCTGCGCTGTTCGACGAGCACGATCTCGTGCCCGAGCTGCGTGAGCTGTCGCGCCGTGTTGAGGCCGACCTTGCCGGCGCCCACGATGAGTACGAACACGGCTCAGCCCTCCGC
>CAIXSE010000633.1 GCA_903921965.1 uncultured Thermoleophilia bacterium
AGATGGCGTCGTACTGCGGGCCGGTGATGACCGCGGCGTGCTGCACGTACTGGATCAGCGCCGCGTACTCCTTGGCGAGGTCGCGGTTGAGCTCGTCGATGAGCTCGGACCGCGTGAGCGGACGCACGCCGGGGGAGGCGAAGGGCGCCTTCGCGGCGGCCTTCTTGGCGGCGGGCTTCTTGGCGGCGGGCTTCGCCACGGCGACTCCTTTCAGAGGTGTCCGGGTGCCGGTGCGGGCACCGGCTGCAGGGACAGCCTACCCTCAAGCCGCCCCGCGGTGTACCGGTGGGCGGCGGCCGCGCGGCGCGGCGCCGCGGGTCGTCTCGCAAGCGGAGCAGGGCCGCGCGGAGGGGCTGCGCCCGCCGCCCGGCCCTGCTCCAGACTCAGCCTGCCGGCGCGGCTTCTGCCGCCGCGGCGCCCGCCTCGTCCTCCTGCGGCGCGTAGGCGCCGGCGGGACGCAGGCGGTCGACGGCCACGTACAACACCGGCACCAGGATCAGCGTCAGGAACGTGGACGTGAACAGGCCGCCGATGACCACCACGGCCAGCGGCGTCGAGAGGAAGCCGCCCTTGCCGCCGATGCCGAGCGCCATCGGGATGAGCGCGAGGATGGTGGCGACGGCCGTCATCAGGATGGGCCGCAGGCGCCGGCGCCCGCCCTCGATCACGGCGGTGCGGGCGTCCATGCCCTTGCGCCGGAACTGCTCGACCAGATCGAGCAGGACGATGGCGTTGGTCACGACGATGCCGATCAGCATCAGCAGGCCGATCATGCTCGGCATGCCGAGGCTCGTCCCCGTCACGACCAGGGCGATCACCGCGCCGACCGCGGCGAACGGGATGCTGATCAGCAGGATCAGCGGGTTCAGCAGGCTGCGGAAGGTCGCGACCATGATGACGTACACGAACACGATGGCGGCGACCATGGCGACGGCGAGCGAGCTGAACACGTCGTTCATCGCCTGGGTGGCGCCGCCGAGCTCCCAGCTGGCGCCCTGCGGCAGCTTCACGTTCTTGAGGGCATCCTTCACGGCGGTGGTGGCGGCGCCGACGTTGTTGTTCGTCGGGGTGCCGGTGACGCTGGCCGTCCTCGCGCCGTCGACGTGGGTCACCTGCACGGGCGCCTTGACCTCGACCACCCTGGCGATCTCGCCCAGCGGGACCATGCCCGCCGTGCCGGCCACCGGGATCTGCGTGAGCATCTGGCTCACGGCCCCCGGAAGGGGTGGCACCGTGATCTCGCCGACCGTCAGCTGCGCCGGCAGGGCGCCGATCGCGGTCGGCACGGTGCCCAGCGGGAAGCCGTTGAAGACGAGCGTGGTGTACTGGCTCAGGGCGGCGGGAGTGACGCCGGCCGCCGCCGCCCTGGCCTGGTCCACGACGATCGTCGCGGAGGGCCGGCCCTCGCTGAGGTTGGAGCCGACGTCGGCGAGCCCTTCCACGGTCTTCACGTGCGCGAGGACGGTGTCGTTGGCCTCCTTGAGCACTGCGGGATCGTCGGCTGACACGCGCACCTCGATCTGCGACATCGAGCCCATCGAGGCGTCTTCGCCGTTCACGGCGATGGTGCCGGCGTTGCGCAGCCCGGCGACGCCGGCGCGCACCTGCTCGAGGACGGCGTTCTTGTCGGCGCCGGGGTCGAGGGTGATCGCGAAGGTCGCCTGGCTCGCCGACGCGTTGGTGCCGCCGCCGGCGCCGAACAGGCTCCCGGTGTTGCCGCCGGTGACCTGGTAGATGTGCACGCCGGGGGTCTGCTGCAGGACCGCCTCGACCTTCTCGGCGGCCCGCATGGTGGCGTCGAGGCTCGTGCCCGGGGGCATCGTCTGCGTGACCGCCATGGTCGCCTGCCCCGAGTTGTCGAAGAGGTTGGTCTTGAGGTAGGGCGTGAGCGCCATGGTGCCCAGGAACACCGCGACCGCCGCGACCAGGGTGACGACCTTGTGCCCGAGCGCCCACTTGAGCGCCGGCAGGTAGGCGTTCTGCAGGCCCGTGAGCTCGCGCTCGTCGCGGTGGCCGACCTGGCGCTTGGAGAGCAGCCACGTGGCCACCACCGGCACCACCATAAGCGCCACGGCGAGGCTGCAGAGCAGCGCGAAGGTCACCGTGAGGGCGAACGGTCTGAAGAACTCCGAGGCGAGCCCGTGGACGAAGCCCAGCGGCAGGAACACGGCCACGGTGGTGAGGGTGCTCGCGGTGATGGCCCCGGCCACCTCGCGCGTGCCGGTGAAGGCGGCGGTGCGGATGCTGTCGCCCTCCTGCAGGTGCCGGTGGATGTTCTCGATGACGACGATGGAGTCGTCGATCACGCGCCCGATGGCGATCGTGAGACCGCCCAGGGTGAGCATGTTGAGCGAGTCGCCGCGCGACCACAGGATGATCAGGGCACCGACCACGCTGAGGGGGATCGAGAGCCCGGCGATGAGCGTCGAGCGCCAGCTGCGCAGGAAGACCCAGATCACGATGATGGCGAACAGGGCGCCGATGAGGCCCTCGCGCAGCAGGGAGCTGATGCTGTCCTTGATGAAGGTCGCCTGGTCGATGACGGTGACGACCTTCGTCTGCCCGGGGAGGCTGCCGAGCGCTGCGACCTCGTCGGCGACGGCGTTGGCGATGTCCACGGTGTTGCCGCTGCTCGCCTTGGTCACGGAGATGCCGACCGAGGACTTGCCGTTGGTGCGCGTGATCGCCGTCAGCGGCGCCGGGGCGATCTTCACGGTGGCGACGTCGCCGAGCGTGACGGGCGCCGTCGCCGTGGCCGCCGTGGACCCCGTGCTCGCGGAGGACATGCCCGCGGCGGCCCCGCCGCCGGCCGCGGCCATGGCCGCCGCGGCGGCCTGGGGCGACGGCAGCACGAGGTCCTCGAGGGCCTTCTCGGTCTCGGCGGTCGCGCTGACCGTGATGGGGTAGACGAGGGTGCCGGAGGTGACGCTGCCGGCCCCGGCGGTCACGTTGGCCTGCGTCACGGCCGCCATGATCTGCGCCGGCGAGACGCCCTTCGCCAGGATCTGGTCGGTCTTGAGCTGGATGTACAGCTGCATCTGCTCGACGCCCGAGAGCGTCACGGCCTGGACGCCGTCGATGCCCTGCAGGCGGGGCACCACCCGCGTCCCAAGCAGCGTCGCCAGCTCCTGCGACGGCAGGTCGGAGGTCACGGCCAGCTGGACCACCGGCATCCCGCCGAGGTTGAGCGCGGCCACCTGTGGCGGCTGGGCCGTGGCCGGCAGCATCGCCTGCACGCCCGAGACCGCCTGCTGCACCTCGGCCTGCCTGGCCTTCATGTCGGTGCCGAACTCGTACTCGACGGTGATGATGCTGATGCCGTCGTTGGAGAACGAGTCGTACTCCTTGACGCCGCTCGTGGTCTTGACGGCCTGCTCGAGCGGCGTGGTGACGGTGCGCTCCACGTCCTTGGCGGAGGCGCCGTAGTCGACGGTGAAGACGGTGAGGTACGGGAAGTTGAGGTCGGGGATGAGCTCCTGCTTGAGCGAGGTCACGGCGTAGACGCCGGCGAGGAGCACGGCGAGCACCGCGAGGCCGACGATGGAGCGGTTGCGCAGGGCGATCTTGGTGAACCAGCTCAAAGGGTGCCTCCATCGTCGGTCGTGTCGTGGCCGGGCGCACCGGCACCTGCCTGCAGTTCCGCCAGGCGGGCGCGCCAGCGGCTCATGAGGCCGGGGATCTCGGCCTCGAGGAAGTCGAGGAACGCGCGGATCTCGTGGAGCAGCGTGTAGTTGGACTGCGACTGGTCGCGGCCGGCGACGAGCTCCAGACTGCGGTCGACGAGGCGGCCGAGCGTCAGGACGTGGTCGAAGTGCAGCACGCTCTCCAGGTTGCCGGGGATCGAGCGGTAGAAGTCGCCGCGCTGGCCCGGCTCGCTGACGCGCTCGACGGCGCCCGACTGGAGCAGCGAGCGCGCCGCCGTGCTCACCGCCGCCTTGCTCACGCCGAGGCCGTCGGCGAGCTCGGTCAGCGACTGCACCGGCGGGTCGG
>CAIXSE010000634.1 GCA_903921965.1 uncultured Thermoleophilia bacterium
GCGCTCATGGCCGGCGGTGTAGGGGTCGCGGGTCTCGACCACGTGGCCCATGGCGAGCACGGCGCCCTCGACGGTGCGCCTGAGGCGCTCGGCCTGACGCGCGACCTCGGCCTGGGCGCGCTGCTCCTCGGTGACGTCGAAGGCGAGGCCGCCGACCATGGGGGCGGCGCCGGCCATGGGGATGGGGAACATCACCGTGTGGAAGGCCCGCGTCCCCGACGGCGTCAGCCACTCGCCGACGTCGTCCACGACCTCGCCGCCATCCACGCGCGCGTTCAACGCACGGATGCGCGCGCCCTCCTCGCTGCCCCACAGGTCCTCCGGCGTCGATCCCACGACGCCGTCGGGGTCCGAGGCCGTGTCCTCGATCACCCGCCGGTTCACGTAGGCATACCGGCCGCGGTCGTCGCGTATCCAGAGTTCGCCGGGGAGGCGGTCCGCGAACGCCACGAACCGGCGCTCGCTCTCGCGCAGGGCCTCCTCTGTGCGCTTGCGCTCGGTGATGTCCTGGCAGGCGCCGTACAGCCTGTGCCTGTCGGTGTCGTCCTCGTCGAAAGTCATCTCCGAGTAGACGGCCAGCCACCGGACCTCGCCGTCGCGGTGCCGGATGCGGAGCTCGCACGAGCCCGTCTCGCCCGCCGGCAAGCCCGTGACGTTTGCCTCGAACAGGGGCATGTCCTCGTCCACGACCAGTCGCTTCCAGCAGCCCCACGCGGTCAGGTCGTCCTCGGTGTAGCCGGTGATGCGCTGCACGGCGCCGGACAACCAGTCGAAACGGAACGGTCCGCCCGGCCTCTTCACGCACGAGTAGGCGAAATCCGTCGTGGTCTCCGAGACGTGGCGGAAACGGTCCTCGCTCTCGCGGAGCGCCCGGTCGGCCTGCTTGCGCCCGGTGATGTCACGCCCCACCCCGAGCACGCCCAGGAGGCTTCCGTCGGCGACCCGCACCGGCGTCTTGATGGTCTCGATGACCTCGTGGTGACCGTCGCTGGCGAAGGTGATCTCTTCCTCGTTCAGGGTCGGACCGTCCGCCTCCATCGCGGCCAGGTCGCGGGCCCGGAAGAGATCGGCGAGCTCGGCGGGGACGAAGTCGTTGTCGGTCTTGCCTACGATGTCGCTCTCGGCGGCCCCGAAGAACTGCTCGAACCGGCGGTTGCACGAGAGGTAGACGCCCTCCGGGTCCTTCAGCCAGACGAGGTCGGGGATGGTGTCGACCAGCGCGCGCAGCTGCGCCCGGCTCTGGCGCAGCGCATCCTCGGCGGCCACCCGTGTCGTGATGTCCTCGGTGTAGACGATGAAGCCACCTACTTCGCCGCCGACCTCGTACCAGGGACGACACTCCCAGCGCGTCCACTGCGCGCGTCCGTCCTCGTGGACCCACGGGTCCCTGTCGGCGCTGCTCACCTCGCCCGCGAGCGCCCGCGTGTGCACGTCGCGCCACTTCTGGGGCAGGTCGGGCATGACCTCGTAGTGGTGACGGCCCAGGATGTCCTCTCTTCTGACGCCGTACTCTTCGAGGTACCGGTCGCTCACGTAGACGTAGCGCCGCTCCGCGTCGTGGATCGCGATGGCGTCGCTCGCGTGCGAGACCACGTAGTCGAGCAGGTCCCGGGTGTGGCTCACCTGCTCGGCGGCCTCGCGGATGGCGGTGATGTCGCGCGTGACGCCTTCGACGGCCTTGAGGACCCCGGACGCGCCGAGGACCGCCACCAGCCTGCTCTGCAGCCACTTGACGGTCCCGTCGCGAGTCGTGAGGCGCCAGGTGACGGGCTCGTCCGGCACCTCGTTGCGCGCGATGCACTCCATGACGAACTCGACGAACGCCGGATCGGCCAGGCGGAACAACAGCTGCGGGTCGGCGTAGAACTCCTCCCGGGTGCAGCCGGTCAGCGGCTCGCACGCCGGGTTCACGTAGGAGAAACCCATCTCCGGGGCGACCTCGAAGCGGAACACGATGTCCGGAAGCGTGTCGGTGAGCCGCTCGTAGCGAGCCTCCGTCTCGAGGACCCGTGCCTCGGCCCGGCGCTGCTCCGTGATATCGCGGGCCCAGATGATCAGGAACGACTCGTCGCCGCGGACGACGCGCTCGAGCGTCGCCTGGACGATGCGCTCGCCGCCGTCGGGGATGAGCAGGACCGCTTCCAGGTCGACGATGGGGCCGCCGGCCGTACTGGCCCACAGGTCCGCCCACGAGTCCGCGTCCACGACCAGCGGCGACCAGCCCCAGATGGGACCGCCGACGGCTGCGCCGGCGGGGGTGCCGGCAAGGCGCTCTGCCGCGAGGTTGATGTACAGCACGAGGCCGTCTTCGCTCACGTAGACGATGGCCTGCGAGGCGTGGTCGACCGCGAACTGGGTCTGGCGCACGCGTTCGGCGTCGCGCCGCTGCCGCCGCCTCAGCTCGGCGCCCTCGACCACACGGCTGACGGCGGGCGCGAGGCGGGCGAGGTTGTCCTTGAGCACGTAGTCCACGGCGCCGGCGCTGAGGGTGGCCACAGCCGTGTCTTCGGTGATGGCACCCGACACGGTGATGGCCGGCACGTCGGGGGCGAGCTCGGCCAGCAGGCGGAGAGCGACGATGCCGTCGAAACCCGGCAGGTTGTAGTCGACGAGGGCGGCGTGCCAGCCGCCGGCGGCGGCCGCGGCGCGCAGGGCAGGCTCCGTGTCGACGCGGTCGTGGCTCACCTCGAGCCCCCCCGCGCGCAGACGACGCAGCATGAGCTCAACGTCGTCGGGGCTGTCGTCGACGAACAGGACGCGCAGTTCCACGCTCATTCCCCCCCGCGGATCGCCAGCTTCGATCTGCCACGAAGCATATGCCGCGGCGTGGCGGGCGTCGACGCCCACCACCCGAGGGCCGGGCGGCCGCGGGAGCACCCGCGGCCGCGGCGGACGAGGCGCCCGGCCGCCGGGCGCGGGCGTCAGTCGATGAGCAGCAGGCCGGTCCAGCGCGGCGTGTCGCCGGCCGGGACCTCGAGCTTGAGCCCGGCCGCCTGCGCCGTGGCCACGACGTCGATGCCGACGGCCTCCATGGACGGCCGCGCCTCGCCCGGCCGTTTGCACTGGCCGCCGGTGACGCCGGCGCAGACGTCGCAGAGCACGCAGTCGCCGCCGGCGAAGGCCGCGGCGAAGCGGTAGCCCATGCGGCAGGCCTCGGCCTCGAGGGCGCTCATGAGCTCGGCGAAGCGGTTCTGGCTGTCGCGCAGGAGTCCCTCGTCGACGGTCGCGAGCGGCTCCCCGGCGGCCGCGGTCGCGTCGCCGGCCTGAGGCTCCGCGCCGCCGGGGCCGGGCTCCGTGGCCGCGGCCACGACGCCGTCCACGGCCGCCCGCGTGAGCGGGATGTCCTGCTGCACGACGAGGGTGTCGCTGTAGCGTTTCAGCGCCTCCCGCGTCTCGGCCGGGCTGGGCACGTGCGGCGGGCACATGAGGTTGACGCCGTAGTGCCCGCACAGGGGCACGCGGCACTTGAGCGAGACGCGCTCGTCGACGACCACGGCCTGCGCGGGCAGCGGCGCCGCCGCGTCGGCCCCGAGCACGCGCGCCCGCGACACCATGTGCTGCAGGTGGAGTGCTTCAGCCATGCGTGCAGCCTCTCACGGCCTCACCCGCCGGCGCCACCCGGCGGCGCCGCAGCAGCCCCGGCGCCCTCTGCGGCGGCCTCCGCCGCCTTCGGCTCGCGCCGCGCGAGCTCCTTGCTGAGCTCGCGGATCTCGTCGCGCAGCTTGGCGGCGTACTCGAACTTGAGCTGGTCGGCCGCCTCGAACATCTCGGCCTCGAGGCTCGTGAGCAGCTTCTCGAGGTCGGCGCTCGGCATGGCCATCTTCTTGGCCACGGCCTTGGCGGCGCGGCGGCCCTTGGTGGGCACCGCCGCCGCGTCGCTGACCATCGTCGCGATGTCGCTCACGCCCTTGACGATGCTCTGGGGCGTGATGCCGTGCTCCGCGTTGTAGGCCATCTGCTTCGCGCGGCGGCGGTCGGTCTCGGCCAGCGCCGCGCTCATCGCCGCCGTGACCTTGTCGGCGTACATGATGACGGTGCCGTCGACGTTGCGGGCCGCGCGACCGATCGTCTGGATGAGGCTCGTCTGGCCGCGCAGGAAGCCCTCCTTGTCGGCGTCGAGGATGGCCACCAGCGTGACCTCGGGCAGGTCGAGCCCCTCGCGCAACAGGTTGATGCCGACCAGCACGTCGAACTCGCCGAGGCGCAGGTCGCGGACGATCTGGATGCGCTCCAGCGTGTCGACCTCGCTGTGCAGGTAGCGCACCTTGAAGCCGTTCTCGAGCAGGTAGTCGGTGAGGTCCTCGGCCATGCGCTTGGTGAGCGTGGTGACCAGGACGCGCTGGTCGACGTCGACGCGGCGGCGGATCTCGTTCATGAGGTCGTCGATCTGCCCCTCGGTGGGCCGCACCTCGACCACCGGGTCGACGAGGCCGGTCGGGCGGATGATCTGCTCGGCGATGTTGACGCTGTTGGCGAGCTCGAACTCGCCGGGCGTGGCGCTCACGAACACGATCTGCGGCACCTTGGCGAGGAACTCGTCGATGCGCAGCGGGCGGTTGTCGAGGGCGCTCGGCAGGCGGAAGCCGTAGTCGACCAGCATGGTCTTGCGCGACTTGTCGCCCTCGCTCATGGCGCGGATCTGCGGCAGC
>CAIXSE010000635.1 GCA_903921965.1 uncultured Thermoleophilia bacterium
ACCGACGACGACTTCCGCCGGCACCTCTACGCGCCGGAGATGCACGACCCGGAGCTGCTCATCCGCACCTCCGGGGAGCTCCGCATCAGCAACTTCCTGCTCTGGCAGTGCGCCTACTCCGAGCTCTACTTCAGCGACCTGCTGTGGCCCGACTTCGACGAGGCGGCGCTCGACGAGGCGCTCGCCGAGTACGCGCGCCGCCAGCGGCGCTTCGGCGGCCGCGGCGCGGGCGGCGGGGAAGAGGCGGCCGGAGCGGCTGCGCCCGGGGCCGCCTCGTGACCACCCGCGTCATCACCGGCGTCGTCCTCGCCGTGCTCGCCGTCGTCGTGGTCGTCCACGGCGGGCTGATCTTCTTCTTCCTGATGCTCGCCCTGGCGATCCTCGGGCTGAACGAGTTCTACAAACTCACGAAGATGTACCACCCGCTGCCGCTGGCCGGTTTCATCGCCGTCGCGGCGATGCTCTACATGGCCTGGTTCCGCTCGCCGGTCGGCGTGTTCGGGGCGATCGCCCTCGGCGTGCTGCTCACGGCGCTCATGGGCATCTTCGCCGGCCCGAAGCCCGGGATCACGGTGCGCATGGCCGTGACGCTCTTCGGGATCCTGTATCTGGGCCTGGGCTTCAGTGCGCTCATGCTGCTGCGGCGCATGGACATCGGCACCGCCGCGGTGCTCACCGTCGTGTTCGGCACCTGGGCCGGCGACACCATGGCGTACTTCACCGGCCGCTTCTTCGGGGCCACGCCCATGGCGCCCAGGCTCTCGCCCAAGAAGACCTGGGAGGGCTTCGCCGGGGGCGCGGTGGGCACCGTGGTGCTCGTCGTCTTCATCGGCCTGTACACGCCGCTCGGCGTCGTCGACTCGCTGGCCCTCGGCGCCGTGATCGCCGTCGTCGGGCCCCTCGGCGACCTCTTCGAGAGCCTCGTGAAGCGCGACGTGCAGATCAAGGATTCGGGCCGCGGCATCCCCGGCCACGGCGGCGTGCTCGACCGCTTCGACGCGCTCATGTGGACCAGCGTGGCCGCGTACTTCCTGCTCACCGTGGCGCTGGGGTTCTGAGCGGGAGGCAGGGCCACGCCGTGGCTTCGCCGCAGGGGAGCCGCCGGGCGCGCCGAACCTCCAGTGTCAGAGCATCCATGACGACACCTCAGGACACCGGGCCGTCACAGCGGCCTCTGGGGCGCCGCTGGCGCGGCGCCTGGGCCCCCGCGAGCCGGCGCTCCTCCCCGCTGCGGCGAGCGGTCCGCGGTGGCGCGCCGGCCGAGGCCGCACCGTTGCGAACGTGAGCGAAGCGCCACCTCTCGCGGTCGGAGGGCCCGGCGGCGCGGGAAGGGCTGACGGCCGGCCGCCGCACCCCGCCCTCTGGGCGGCGGTCGCCTTCGTTCTCGGGCGCGCCCTCACGCTGGCGGCGGGGCTGGCCGCCTGGTCCG
This sequence comes from uncultured Thermoleophilia bacterium, assembly GCA_903921965.1. The sequence goes on from CAIXSE010000635.1 coordinate 1,430, forward strand.
GCGGCCCGGCGCCGCCGCACGCGGGACGATGGCTCGGCGCCGATCCGGCCCTGCTGACCGGCGGAGTCCTCGCGCGCCTCGTGGATCCGTGGATCGCCTGGGACGGCCTCTGGTATGCGTCCGTCGCCGCGCACGGGTACGTCACGCCCGAGAGCGTCGCCTTCTTCCCTTCGTATCCGTTGCTGCTGCGAGCCGTCATGCGTCTCGCCCCCGGCCCTTCGCTGGCCGGGGTCCTGCTGTCCCTGGTCTGCTCGGCGCTTGCCGTGGTGCTGCTCTTCGTGATGGTCAGGGCGCGCTGGGACGGTCAGACCGCCGCGTGGACCGTCGCGTTCCTTTCTCTCTGCCCGGCCGGCCTCTTCTTCGGCGCCGCGTACGCGGAATCTCTGTTCCTGCTGCTCGTGCTCGGCTCGTTCGTGCTCGCCGAGCGCGGCATGTGGATCGCGGCCTGCGCGGTCGGCGCGCTGGCCGCGCTCACTCGCAACGTGGGCGTGCTCGTCGTGCTGCCCCTGTTCTTCCTGTACGCGGAGCGGCGTGGATGGACGTGGAAGCGGGCCAGACCGGCCTGGCCGCAGGACGCCCGCCTGGCGTGGCTCGTGCTCGTACCGGCCGGCCTCGGCGTGTATGCGCTCTATCTGTGGTCGCGCTTCGGCGACGCGCTGGCGTTCGTGACGGCACAGAGCGCGTGGGGACGGTCGTTCGCGTGGCCGGTCGTCACCGTCTGGCGCGGAGCCCAGCAGGCGGGCCACGCGCTCCGGGTCAGCGCCGGCAGGTGGCCCTTCTCGTGGGCGTGGCTCGGTCCGGGAGGTGACGGCCAGTGGATGAACAGCATCGTGCTGCTCCCGTTCGTGGCGCTGGTCGCGGCCGTGGTCGTGCTGGCCTGCGCCTGGCGCCGCCTCCCGTTCGCCTACAGCGTCTGGGCGCTCGCGGTGATGCTGGCCCCCCTGTTCACGCCGGCCGCCAACCAGGCGCTGCTCTCGTATCCCCGGTTCCTGCTGCTCGCCTTCCCCCTCTTCATCGGCGTCGTCCTGCTGACCGGCCGGTATCGGCTGGCGCGATGGCTGCTGCTCGCGGGCGGCGCGATCCTGCTGGTCTGGCTCAGCGCCTCCTTCGCGCTGTTCTCCTGGGCGGCGTGATGCTCCTGAAGCGCCGTCGCGGCCCTCGGGGGCGGACGTGACGGGCGGCCCGGTGTCCACAGACACTGGTCCCACAGCACCGCGTGAGCGATGGCGGCGTCTGCCGGCGTCGTCGCGACTGCTCCATCTGGCCGTCCTGGCGGTGCCGTTCCTCGTCGTCGTGGTCGCCTCGGACGGCCTCGCGCATCCCTTCCCCGTGTATCAGTCGTATGACGAGTACGCCCACTTCTACGGCCCGGTCCAGCTGGCGGCAAAGGCGTGGCCGGGACTCGTGACGACGGGGTACCACACCTGGTCGGGACCTCTTGTCTACTGGCTCCTGGCCGGCCTTGCCCGCCCGCTCGGCGGCAGTCTGGAGGCTGTACGTGGCGTCGTCACCGTCCTCTCGTGGGCCACGTGCGCGGCCGCCTACTGTCTGTTCCGCGACCGCCTGGGCGCTCGCCCGTCGATGGCTCTGCTGTTCGCGCTCATGCTCGCTCTGAGCCCCTTCTTCTTCGGGGAGTCGTTCTACGTCCTGACCGACGATCCGACGTGGTTGTTCGTCGTGCTGGCGCTGAGCTTCCTGGTCGCGTGGGCACGCACGTCGCACCTGCTGCTCTTCGCGGCGGCGATAGCATGTACGTCGGTCGCGACCCTCATGAGGCAGGTGGCGGTGTGGCTCTACCTGCCCGCCGCGGTCGCTGTCGCGTCGGCGTCGTGCTCGCCGCGCCGCAAGGCGGTCGCCGTGGCTTGCGCGGTCGCCGGGCTCACCCCCCTCGTCGCGCTGCTCGCGAGTTGGGGCGGACTGCTGCCCTCCGGCGGTGTACAGACGGAGCCGCCGGCGGCGAGGATCCACAGCGTGTTGCTCAGCCTCGCCGTGCTCGGCATGTGGGGTCTGCTGCTGGTCCCGGCGGCTGAGGTGCGGAGCCTTCCGGCCAGACTCGGCCGGCGCGGCGTCGCCGCCGTCGCAGTCGCCGCCCTCGCGGGCGTCGTGGCGGTCGCCGCCGGCGTCTTGGGCGAGCTCGGGAGCCGCGACCCGTACGGCATCGGCCTGCTGTCGCCTCTGTTGGATGCCTGGCCCCACTTCTGGGGTGCCGGCCTCGTGTGGTGGCTCGCCCTGCCTCTGGGGCTCGCCACCCTGGCGGCGCTCCTGCTCACGCGCGTGCGCGAGCCGCGCGACCGCCTCTTCGTCGCCGCCGTCGTGGGCGTCGCGCTGAGCACTGCCGCGAACACGGTGTGGTTCCAGCGCTACGTGGACTTCGGCGTGCTTCTGTGCCTGCTCGCCCTCGTGGTGCTGGGGAAGCGGCCTGTGCGGCGGATCGACGTCCTCCGCTGGATCGTGGTCCTCGCCGTGTCGGTGGCGTGGACGGTGAGGATCGCGTCGGCCTGAGCCCCCGAGGGTCGTGACGGCGGGCGTAGAATCCAACCGTGTCGTCGCGGCGCGCTACAGGTTCGCCCGCCCGCGCCGATGAACCTCACACAGTCTGGCGGTCGCGGAGGCCTCATGAAGGTCGTGATCCTTGCCGGCGGCCTCGGCACACGTCTTGCCGAGGAGACGCAGGTCAAGCCCAAGCCCATGGCGGAGATCGGCGAGTACCCGATCCTCTGGCACATCATGAAGAGCTACGGGGAGCAGGGCTTCTCGGAGTTCGTCGTGTGCCTCGGCTACAAGGGCTACGTGATCAAGGAGTACTTCGCCAACTACTTCCTGCACAACTGCGACGTGACCTTCGATCTGCATGGACAGGGCATGGAGGTGCACGAGAACGCGGTCGAGCCGTGGCGTGTCACCCTGGTCGACACCGGCTCCGAGACGCAGACGGGGGGCCGCATCAAGCGCGTGGCCCGCTACCTCGGCGGAGAGCGCTTCATGATGACCTACGGCGACGGGGTCGCCGACGTCGACCTGCGCGCGCTGCTCGCCTTCCACGATGCGCATGGACGGCTCGCGACCGTCACCGCGGTGCAGCCGCCGGGGCGCTTTGGCGCCCTCGAGCTCGGCGAGGACGAGACTGAAGTCAGCTGCTTCGTCGAGAAGCCGCGCGGCGACGGCGCCTGGATGAACGGCGGGTTCTTCGTGCTCGAGCCGGGGGTGCTCGACTACATCGAGGGCGACGCGACTCTGTTCGAGGAGGGGCCGCTGGGCCGTCTCGCCGCCGACGGCCAGCTCGCCGCCTACCGCCACCGCGGCTTCTGGCAGCCCATGGACACGCTGCGCGACAAGCGCCACCTGGAGGAGCTCTGGGAGTCCGGCAGGGCGCCCTGGAAGACGTGGTGATGTTCGGCGGCGCCTTCAGCGGCCGGCGCGTGTTCGCCACCGGCCACACCGGCTTCAAGGGGTCGTGGCTCACGCTCTGGCTGCTCGACCTCGGCGCGCAGGTGACCGGGTACGCGCTCGACCCGCCGACCGAGCCCAGCCTCTTCGAGGCGCTCGCCCTGCGCCGCCGCGCCGGCGCGGCATTCACCGACCTGCGTGGCGACGTGCGCGACCGCGAGGCCCTCGCCGCGGCTCTCGCCGCGGCGCAGCCCGAGGTCGTCTTCCACCTCGCCGCCCAGCCGCTCGTGCGGCGCTCCTACGCCGAGCCGCACGAGACCTATGCGGTCAACGTCATGGGCACGGTCAACCTGTTCGAGGCGGTGCGCGATCTCGCCGCCGCCGGGGAGGCCCCCCGGGTCGTCATCAACGTGACCACCGACAAGTGCTACGAGAACCTGGAGACGACCCGCGCCTACGCGGAGGGCGACCCTCTCGGCGGCCACGATCCGTACAGCTCGAGCAAGGCCTGCTCGGAGCTCGTGACCGCCGCCTACCGGCGCAGCTTCTTCGCGGCGCCGGGCGCGCCGGCCGTGGCCAGCGCGCGCGCGGGCAACGTGCTCGGCGGCGGCGACTTCGGCGCCGACCGCATCGTCCCCGACTGCGTGCGCGCGCTCACCGCCGGCGAGCCCCTCACGGTGCGCAGCTCCGAGGCCGTGCGCCCCTGGCAGCACGTCCTCGAGCCGCTCTCCGGCTACCTCGCGCTGGCCGAGGCGCTGCTCGAGGAGCGGCTCGCTCCCGCGGAGGCGGCCGGCGCGGCGGCCGGCGCCTGGAACTTCGGCCCCGGCCCCGGCAGCCTCGTCACCGTCCGCGAGGTGGTCGAGGCCGTCCTCGCGGCCTGGGGGGCGGGGGAGTGGCGCCCCGACTCGGCGGCCGCGCAGCAGCCCCACGAGGCCGGCCTCCTCGTGCTCGACGCCGGCAAGGCCGCGCGCGAGCTCGGCTGGCGGCCGGCGTGGGACGTGGGCGAGGCCGTCACGGCCACGGTGCGCTGGTACCGTGCCTGGGCCGGCGGCGCCGACGCCGCGCGCCTTTTGGAGCTCTGCCGCGCCGAGATCGCCGCCTACGCGGCGGCCGCGCGCGACGCCGGGGCTGCCTGGGCGGCGTCAGCGGACGCGGCCGCCCGGAGAGCGGCACCGTGAGCGCCCCCTCCCGCAGCGACGAGCTGCGCGCGCAGATCCGCGCCCTCACCCGCGAGTACCACGCGGCCACCTGGGGCGCGCCCGAGGCCTTCGTGCCCGGGGAGACGCGCGTCCCCTACGGCGGCCGCGTCTTCGGAGCCGAGGAGCTCGATCTCCTCGTCGACGCGTCTCTCGACTTCTGGCTCACCTACGGCCGCTACTCGGAGCGCTTCGAGGAGGAGCTCGCCGCCTACCTGGGCGTGCGCCACTGCCTGATCGTGAACTCGGGCTCGTCGGCCAACCTGCTCGCCTTCATGGCACTCACGTCCGAGAAGCTCGGCGCGCGCCGCCTCGGCCGCGGCGACGAGGTCCTCACCGTTGCCGCCGGCTTCCCCACGACCGTAGCGCCGATAGTCCAGTACGGCGCCGTGCCGGTCTTCGTCGACGTGCGCGCCGACACCGCCAACGTCGATGTGGAGGCGCTCGCGGCGGCGGTCACGCCGCGCACGAAGGCCGTCTTCCTCGCGCACACCCTGGGGGACCCCTTCGACGTGGACGCCGTGCGTGCCCTCTGCGAGGCGCGCGGCCTCTGGCTGATCGAAGACAACTGCGACGCCCTCGGCTCGCGCTACCGCGGCCGCCCGACCGGCGGCTTCGGCCACCTCGCGACCTCGAGCTTCTACCCGCCGCACCACATGACGCTCGGCGAGGGCGGCGCCGTCTACACCGACGACCCGCAGCTCGCGGCGATCGTCGCCTCGCTGCGCGACTGGGGCCGCGACTGCACCTGCCGCTCCGGCGAGGACGACCGCTGCGGGCGCCGCTTCAGCCGCCAGTCCGGCACCCTGCCCTTCGGCTACGACCACAAGTACGTGTTCGGCGAGTTCGGCTACAACCTCAAGGTGACGGAGATGCAGGCGGCCGTGGGCTGCGCCCAGCTTGCCCGCCTGCCGGAGTTCACGCGCCTGCGCCGCGCGCACCACGACAAGCTCGTCGGCCTCCTCGCGCCGGTCCGCCGTCTCCTGCGTCCGCAGGAGGCCACGCCGGGCTCCGAACCGAGCTGGTTCGGCCTCCTGCTCACGCTCACCGACGAGGCCAAGGCCGCCGGCCTCAGCCGCGACGCCATCGTCGCGCAGCTCGAGGCGGCGAAGGTCCAGACGCGCATGCTCTTCGCCGGCAACATGGTGCGGCAGCCCTGCT
>CAIXSE010000636.1 GCA_903921965.1 uncultured Thermoleophilia bacterium
GCTGGCCGGCACGAAGTACTTGTGGTCGACGGCGATGTAGACGCCGCCGAGGATGTTCACCACGTGCCAGAACCCCGCGAAGTCGATCTCCACGAAGTGGTTGACGGGCAGCCCGGTGATCTGCTTGAAGGTCTGCACGACCAGCTTCGGCCCACCGTAGCTGTAGGCCGCGTTCATCTTGTTGTAGCCGACGCCGGGGATGTCCACGCGCAGGTCACGCGGCAGCGAGAGCATGGAGATGCTCTTGGTCTGCGGGTCGAGACGGATGAGCATCTGCGTGTCGGAGCGCCCGGGGTCGCCCACCACGTTCTGCGACGTGTCGGAGCCGATGAGCAGGATGTTCTGGGCCTTGCCCGGCAGCGCCGGGCGAAGCTCCTTGGTCGTCTCGGTGACGACCTTCTGCACCGCCGCGGAGCGGTGTGAGACCACGTTGACCGTGCCGTTCGCCCACCCGAGAGCGAGACCCGGGGCGGCCAGCACGACCACCACGACGGCAACGCCGACCAGCTTGATGGCGAGGTAACGGCCGAAGGCGAGGTAGACGGCGGCCGCAGCGATGATGGCGCCGGCGATCACCGGCACCCCGACGAACGCCCAGTCCGGCACCTTGCCGGACAGCTTGGCGATGTCGAACGCGGCCTGGGAGTTGCCGAGCATGTCGCGGCCGTACAGCCAGAACAGGACCGCGGCGGCGGCGCACGCGGCGGCCACCGCGGCCCAGATCAGCAGCGGTCGCAGGCCGGACGACTGCCCGCCGGCAGCGGCCTTGCCCGGTCTGAGCGGCTTCGCGGCGACCGCGCGCGCCTCGCGCACGGCGTCCTCTTCCCCGACCCTGTAGACACGGTACGTGCCCATGCTCCTCCAGCGCGAGCGCTCAGGCGCTGCGCGCGGCCTCACCACGGTATGTGCTGAGAGACGACGGCTCTCCGGCCTCAGTTCGCCCGCCGCGCAGCTGCACGTCGGCGCCGAGTGCGGCCAGTTTGCCGGTGAGGTCCTCGTAACCGCGCTCGATGTGGTGGACGGCACGCACCTCCGTGACGCCGTCGGCCACGAGGCCGGCGGCCACGAGCGCGGCTCCGCCGCGCAGGTCGGGCGCCTCCACGACTGTGCCGCTCAGGGCACGAGGTCCTTCCACAACGGCGTGATGTCCGCTGGTGCTGATGCCCGCCCCCAGACGGTTGAGCTCGTCGACGACCACGAAGCGGTTCTCGAACACGTTCTCCGTGACGATGGAGGTACCCTGCGCGAGCGACAGCAGGACCATCGTCTGCGCCTGGAGGTCGGTCGGGAAACCGGGGTGCGGGAGGGTGGAGATGTCGACGGGGGCCAGCGGCCCGTCGCGCCGCACGCCGATGCTGCGCTCACCCGTCGACACGGCGACGCCCATGGCGTCGAGCTTCTCGAGGAACCGCTCCAGGTGCACCGGGTCAAGGCCGGTGACGGTGACCTCGCCGCCGGTGGCGGCGCCCATCACCAGGTACGTGCCGGCCTCGATGCGGTCGGCGACCACCTCGTGGTCGACCCCGTGGAGCGGGTGGCCGCCCTCGATGCGCACGGTGCTCGTGCCGGCGCCCTCGATGACGGCGCCCATCCCGACGAGGAAAGCGGCCAGGTCGGCGATCTCCGGCTCCCGGGCGGCGTTCTCGATGACCGTCTCGCCGGCGGCGGCCGTGGCCGCCATCAGCAGGTTCTCGGTGGCGCCCACGCTCGGGTAGTCGAGTGCGACCACGGCGCCTCGCAGCCCGTCGGTGTGCACGCGGATGAAGCCGTGCTCGATCTGCACCGTGGCGCCCAGCTTCTCGAGGCCCCTGAGGTGGAAGTCGATGCGCCGCGGCCCGATGTTGCAGCCGCC
>CAIXSE010000637.1 GCA_903921965.1 uncultured Thermoleophilia bacterium
CGCTCAGGCGTCCGTCAGCCAGTCGACCACCCCGGCCTTGGCCAGCCAGAGCAGCGTCATGCGCACGAACGGCCGGCGGCCCGGGGGGAACTCGCGTACGATGTCGCTCACCGGCAGCTCGTCCCGCGCGCGCAGCACCTCGACGACCCGCGCTGCTTCTTCAGAGGTCCCGCGGAGCGCGGGGAACATCCCGTCCAGCTCCAGCGCCGGATCGGGACCGAGGGGGCCGGGTGCGGCGTCGCTCCGGGCCGCGGCCGTGAGGCGAAGACGTGTCTCGTCCGTGAGCACGGCGGCCGGCAGCGCCGCGAAGTCCGCGAACGGGTCGTTGCGCAGCGGAGGCATGCGGTGCGTCCCGGCGGTCCCGGGCGGTGCCCCGGCCCGCCGCTCCGCCAGCTCCGCGAACAGCTCCCGGTACCGGCGCACCACGACCGGCCACGCGAACTCGTCGAGCGCGCGCCGGCGGCCGGCGGCGCCCATGGCGCCGCGCAGCTCCGGCGAGGCGATCAGCCTGCCCAGCGCCTCGGCCGTCCGGCCCACGTGGACGGCCGTGTGCTGCGCCGTGGTCCCGGCGTACCCGACGTAGTCGGTCACCCCCAGGGACTCCAGCAGGGCGAGGCTCTCGCCGGCCGGTCCGGCCGGCGCGCCGAGCGTGGGCACCAGGAAGCCGTCCACGCCGTCGCGCACGATGGAGCGGTAGCCGTCCCAGTCGCTGACGACCAGCGGCAGACCCGCGGCCATCGCCTCCGTGAGGGCCTGGCCGAACGTCTCGATGATCGTGTCGGAGAGCAGCAGGAAGACGTCGGCGGCCGCGCGGCTCTGCGCCACCAGCACGCGGTCGTTGCCGTCGAAGAAGGCCACGTGGACATCGGGCGCGTAGCGGCGCGCGGCCGCCTCGAAGCGCGCCCGGTCGCGCTCGCCCGCCGGGAACCAGCCCGTCAGGAACAGGTGGGTGGTGACGCCCGTGGCCGTCTGCGCAGCCTGCACGGCCTTGAACATCGCTTGGGGGAACGCCTTGTCGTAGAACGAGAGGCGTCCCAGGAAGGAGACGACCACATCGCCGTCGGCGACGCCGTGCGCCGCCCGCAGGGCCTTGCGCGCGGTGCCGTCGGCCGCCTGCGACGCGATGGTCCCGGCGTCCACGCCGAACGGGATGACCGGCAGCTGCGGACGCGGCAGGCGCAGCCGGGCCGCGGCGCCGTCCGGGGCGTCCGCGCCGAGCCGCTCGCGCAGGTGGTCCTCCCAGGCGTCGAGCGTCCGGGTCACGGTGCGCTCCAGCGTCGGCGACGAGCACACCAGCGCGTCCCACGGGTGCAGCGGCGCGAGCAGCGAGTGCAGCATCGTCTCGCGGTGCGGCGCCGACGAGAAGGCGAAGATGGTGCCCGCGATGCTGTAGGCGGCGTCCTTGCCGGCGTGGCGCCTGACCCAGGCGGGCTCCGTGAGGTACGGCTGGCCGGAGAGCAGCACGCCGGCGCGGATCGCGGCCGCCGTGGACAGCGGCGAGCCGGTGCCGACGGCGGGCGGGACCGCCTCGCGCGAGCCCACGGCGCCGGGCACCCCGCCGCCGGCATCGTCCGCGGCCTGCCCGGCGGCCGGCAGCAGGAGCTCCCGAGCCAGCTGCCGGGGCTCCACAGGTCGCCGGCACTGGAAGTGCAGGCTCCGGTACCCCCCGTACCGGGCGAGCGCGCGGTACACGCCGGCGTTGGCGACGAGGCGCCCGTAGGGGTTCGTGGGTGGCGCCAGCGCGCCGTCCGGCAGGTAGATCGCGAGCTCGTCCGGGTGCGTCATGCGGCTTCGTCCGTCGCCGTGCGGCCTTTCTGCCCCGGGACCGGGGCCGCGGCCAGCATAGCAGGCGGGGCCTGCCGGGTTCGGGTACGATGCCGGGGACCGTGAGACACGCCGCCTGCCGTCCGACACCCGCGTCGCCAGCACCCTTGCAGCCACAGCCACCGACCCAGCCAGTCATCCTCACGACGCCCGGCCGCGAAGCGGGGCACGTGGCCGACATCGTCGCCGCGTTCTCCGGGCAGGCCGGCTTCGCCGAGCCGCTCGTGCACCGTGACGCGGCAGGCGACGGGGCCGCGCGGGCGACGCGCGCGGCCATCGCCGCGGCCGCGGCCGCGGCGGGTGGCGGTCCCGTCCTCTTCCTCGAAGACGACGTGATCGTGGACCGGTCGGCGCCGGCCGCCGTGCGGGCCGCGCGGTTCCCCGCCGGCGTGGCCGTCATCTCGTTCTGCGACATGCGCGAGGTGGCGGAGTTCTCGCCGCCCGGGCTGTACGTGCGCAGCCCCCTGGGGAGCGACGGGCGCGGCTGGTGGGGCGACCAGGCGCTCCTCCTTCATCCGCGGACGGTCGCGATGTGCGTGCGGGAGGACTGGTTCGCCGCGGAGATCGAGCTGTCGTCGGGGGTCCGCACGCACGGGGCCACCTACGGCGACGAGGGCCGGAACTGCAGCGACATCCGGCTGGCCGTGCTCGTCCACAGCCGCGGCGGCGAGCGGCGCCTGTACGCCGTGCACGTCCCCAGCGTGTTCAAGCACGTCGGCCACGAGTCGGCGTGCTTCCCGGGCCGCGACATGGGTGAGCGGGAGACGCGGAACTGGATCGGCGACCGCCGCCGGTTCGGGATCGACGCCGTGCTCGCCGAGGAGTCGGCCGGCAACGGCGCCGCCTCCCGTCCGACCGAGCCGCTCGAACGCGTGCCCTGAGGGCCGCCGGGCCGCCTTCGCGCGTCAGGCCGGCGTGGCCGCGGGCGGCCGCCGCTCGCCGGCCCGGTCCCGCTCGAACGCCACCGCGCGCCGCAGCCCCTCCCGCAGGGCGACGCGCGGCTCCCAGCCGAGCTCCTGCGTGGCACGCGTGATGTCGGGGCAGCGCTGCCGGGGATCGTCGGCAGGCAGCGCCTGGAACACGAGTTCCGACCGGCTCCCCGACACCTCCAGCACCAGAGCCGCCAGCTCGAGCAGCGTGGACTCCGCCGGGGTGCCGAGGTTGACCGGCTCGTGCACGCCGCTCTCGGCGAGCCGGACCAGGCCGTCGACCAGGTCGTCGACGTAGCAGAACGACCGCGTCTGGGTGCCGTCGCCGAAGACGGTGAGGGGCTCGCCGCCCAGCGCCTGGCGGACGAACGTGGGCACGGCCCGGCCGTCGTTGGGGCGCATCCGCGGGCCGTAGGTGTTGAAGATCCGCGCGATGCAGGTGTCGACGCCCTGCTGGCGGCGGTACGCCATGGTCAGCGCCTCGGCGTAGCGCTTCGCCTCGTCGTAGACCCCGCGCGGGCCGATGGGGTTCACGTTGCCCCAGTAGGACTCCTTCTGGGGGTGCTCCAGCGGGTCTCCGTAGACCTCGCTCGTCGAGGCCAGCAGGAAGCGCGCCCGCTTGGACTTGGCGAGCCCCAGGCAGTGGTGGGTGCCGTAGGAACCGACCTTCAGCGTGTGCAGCGGAAGGCGCAGGTAGTCGATGGGGCTGGCCGGACTGGCGAGGTGGAAGACGAAGTCCACGCCGCCGTCCACCCGCACCGTCTCCTCGGCCACGTCGACGTTGCGGAACTCGAAGGCGGCGTCCCTGAGGTGCTCGACGTTGCCCAGCGTACCGGTGTCGAGGTTGTCGAGGCAGACCACGCGGTGCCCGCGGTCCAGGAGGCGCTCGCAGAGGTGGGAGCCGACGAACCCGGCGCCGCCGGTGACGACCGAGGTCGTCACGCGCTCGGCTCCGGGGCCAGGTGACGGGGCGCCGTCGCCGCCGCGGCGACGCCGGGGCCGGCGAGGCCCGTGGCCGCGCCCGCCGGCGCGTCCTCGGGGTGCGCGTGGCAGATGCCGTTCAGCGTGACGTTCTTGAGGCTGCAGTCGGTGATGCGCTGCCGCTGCACGAGCGCGAGGACCTCCGCCCACTGCTCGTCGGTCAGCAGGCGGAAGCGCGTGAGGCGGTTCCTGAGCACGCACTTGCGCAGCAGCAGCTCGCACGACCAGCGCGGGATGTGCTCCCAGATGCGGCCGTCGTAGCCGGGGATCCGCTGCACGATCGCCCACGAGCGGTCCAGGAACTCCCTGCTCACCAGGTGGTCGGTCTTGCCCACGTCGATGACGTAGAACGTCGTCTGAGGGAAGAAGAACGCCGTCGAGGTGAAGGCGGAGAGGTCGAAGCCGTGCGCGGCCAGGGCGTCGTACGAGACGGCGTCGAGGTAGTAGAAGTCCGCCTCGTCCACCTCGATGTCGAGGACGGCGGCGGAGAGCAGCACGTCGTTCGCCGACTTGCAGAGCCGGCGGATGCCGGCCGCCTTGCAGTGGTCGAAGAGCAGGTTGTCGAGGTCGGCCGTGCCGATGGAGTGCCCGCGGTTCAGCGGCGAGTCGAGGAGCACGCAGCC
>CAIXSE010000638.1 GCA_903921965.1 uncultured Thermoleophilia bacterium
CGGGCCGCCTGCCCGCGATCCGCGTAGGCGAGCGCGGCCTGTTGCGAGTGAAGGCCGCCGATCTGGACGCCTTCGTTGACGCCCAGCCGAGCGCCGCCGCGTCGCGAGCGCCGAAGCCGATACCGCCGGGCAAGCCGCGCAAGAAGCCGGCCGCCGGCGCCGACCCGAAGCCGAAGAAGGGGGGCACGTCGTGAGCACACAGCACACAGCCGACGCCGTGACGGTGGACGGCTACGGCGCGTGCGAAGTCGTCGTGTACGCCGGCGACGCAGGGGCGCCCGTCGTGGGCCGCTGGCCGCTGCCGCCCGGTACCGACGCCGGCGACGTGCTGGCCGCCGCCGGCTGGCGCGTGGTCGGCGCGTGGGAGCCGACGCCCTACGGCGGCGCCGCGAGGGTGGAGCCGGACGGGGGCACGTCGTGAGCGCCGACCCCCCGCCGCCGGCCGTGCTGGCCGCCCAGGCCGCCGCGAAGCGCGAGCGCGTGCGCGCCGAACAGGCCGCGAGGGTGGAGGCCGCCCGCCTGCAACGGCTGGCCGCCGCCCGCGAGGCCGCCGCTACTGACGACGACGAAGGGGGCACGTCGTGAGCGCCGCCGTAGTCAAGTGCGAGACGTGCGGGCAACTCATGGCGCCCGATTCAAGCTGCTGGCCCGTGGTAATCGACGCGGGCGGCGCCGAGTACAGCCGTATCCGTTTCGGGGGCGCCGGCGACTGGCCCGAACGCTGGGCCGAAGGGCCCTGCCGCGACTGCAACGTGTTGCCCGGCAAGGTTCACCACTGGGGGTGCGACCAAGAGGTGTGCCCGAAGTGCGGGGCGCAAATGCTCATGTGTCGCACCGAAGGGCCCTGCGGGTGGGACACCCTCGCCGAGCGGGTGGAGCCGTGAACACCGCGACGCTCGCCGACCGCCTCGCCCCCGTACAGGACGCCCTCACCGATCTGGTACGCGAGCTGCGCGCCCAGGCCGACGCCGACAACCTGCCCGACGCCTGGGCGACGTGGGCCGACCTGAGCGCCGCCCTCATGGCCGTGAGGGCCGCACAGGGCCGGGACGCCCGCGCCCGGCGGTACGCGCCGCCCGCCGCGCCGGCGCCCGGCTGTGGGCCGCACAGGCCGCGCAGGGCCGACGCATGAGCGCCGAGCGCCGCCGGGCGAAGAAGGGCAGGACGGTAGAACAGTCGGGCCGCGCAACGGCGACGTTCACCGCAACGGGCACGTGCCGCGTGTGGCCCGCCGTGCCCCTGGACGTGGCGCCCGGGCCGCCGGCCGGGCCTGACGACGTACCGGCCGCGACGCTGGCCGCCCTGGACGCCCGCGCCGACCGGGGCCGCCTGCCCGCCGACCCTGACGACACATTCGCCGAAGAGGGCGCGCCGGCCGCCGGGACGGGACTGCGCCGGCGCCTGTGGCACAACTGGGGCGGTATGCGCCTCGAGGAGGGTATGGGGGGCACGTCGCCCGGTACCCTCGAGGGTGGGCACGTCGCCCAGGTGGTCGAGAGTGTGGACGGGGTGACCTGGGCGCGCCCCTACCGTTTCGTGTACTACCCGCCGGCGCCGGTCGGCGACGAAGAGGCCGCCGCCCTGGGCGAGCGCCTGCGCGCCGGGGTTGAGGCCGCCGCCCGCGACGCCCTGGACGCCTTCAACGCCGGGGAGCGCCGGGGCGACCTGGCCGAAGTCCTGTACCGCGCCGTGCGTGACTACGCGACGGCCGCCGTTGAACTGGCGCCGTCCGCCGCCGAGCACGAACGGGACGGGGGGTGGGGCGAATGGGACGGGTTCGCGAGTCTCTACGTGCGCGACGTACTGGCCGCCGATCTGGCGAACGCCCAGGCCGAAGCCGAAGAACTGCGGGAGAAGCTCGCCGAAGCCGAGCGCGAGACGAAGAAGCCGGCGCGCCCCCAGGGGCCGACCGCCGTGGGCACGTATCCCGAACTGGCCGTGATCGACTTCGCCGCCGCCGATGCGCGCACGCTGGCGCACTGGCGCAAGGGCGACGGTGGGGGGCTCGAGCACACGCGCAAGAAGGCCGGCATGCAAGTCCGCTTTGCGCCGGCACAAGGGGGCGACAGGTGGGCCGAACCGAGCCCCGCCGCCCTGTCCGATGACCTGTTCGACTTTCTCGCCGCGAACGGTGGCCTGGATACCGTGTGCCTCAACCAAGTGCTGCAAGACTTGGCACTGAACCACGAGCACGAGCGCGTCACGCTGGACGACCTGGGGCGCATGATTGGACTGGACCCGCGCACCACGGCCGATCGGCTGGCGATGCGCCGCGCCCTCTGGGGCAAGCTCAAGTTTCTGGACGGGCTCACGGTGTGGGGCGAGCGCAAAGACACGTACCGCGACCCCGTGACGCGCAAGAGTACCCGCGTCGTGAGTGCCGACGCCCTGTATCTGATCGGGGGCGTCACGTGGCCCGAACAGGGCACGCTTGACGGCAGCGCCGTACCGGTGGCCGTGGGCTTCGTGGCCGGCCCCCTGCTGGCGCAGTTTCGCGGGAGTCCTGCCGTGCTCGAGAGCTTCGGCGACGCCCGGCGCCTCATGGCGATACCGCGTGGCAAGGTGTCGGGCGCCTGGGCCTTCTCTATCGGGCGCGCCCTCACGCAGCGGTGGCGCGAGCTGGCCAGCTACGGCAAAGCCCAAAAGCTCACGCGCCGGTACCTACTGTCGCAGTTCCCACCGTCGCCGACCGTGGACGAAGTGCTCGCCAGTCACGACCCGCGCCGTGCGCGCCGCTACTTCACGCAGGCACTCGCCGAACTCAAGACGGCGGGCGTGATCGACGCCTACAGCGAACCCGATCCGAAGTCACTGCCGCGCTACGAATGGGCCGCCGTGTGGCTGGCGCAGGTTGTGGACGTGACCCCGCCGGCGCACGTGCTCGAGGCCGGCGCAGGCATAGAAGCGACGCGCACCGAGGCCGCCGAGAAGGCCGCGAAGAAGGCCGCCCAGGCGCGCCGCCGCAACGCGAAGAAGGCACGGCGCGAGCCTGAATGAGCCACAAACACGACTCAAATGTGCGGCTCGCCGACTCAAAAGTGCGGCTCGCCGAGCCTGAAACGGCCCCTTAAAAGGTTCTAAGAACCTAATCCTGCGGTGGCCCGCCCTAGGGGGCGGCCCCGCGAAGTGCTACAAGAGAAACGGCGGCGCCCTGTGCGAGCGCCGCCGAGTGCTCACCGGACCTGGACAGTTCGACAAGCGAAAGCGAGTGTACCCCATGCCCAAGCCCTCAGACTCAACACCCGCCACGAACGCCGTTGCCGAAGCTCTGCGCCTCATGCACGAACCCGGCGAGGTGTTCGAGGTGCGGATACTGAACACGGCCCGCGCCGGCACCGTGTCGGGCTACTTCGACGACCCCGCCGCCGCCGCCCAGGCGGTAGCGAAGTGGGACGGCAAAGCGCCGGGCGTGTACGCGACCATGAACCCGGTAGCCCCCGATCTGCTGGCCCGCGCCTGCAACCGCCTGGCCGAACGTGTGCGCACGACCACGAGCGACGGCGACGTGAGCCGGCGCCGGTGGCTACTCGTGGACGTGGACGCCGAACGGCCCGCCGGTATCTCCGCGACCGACGCCGAACACGACGCCGCGCACGAGCTGGCCGCCGCGATCCGCGCCGACCTCGAGGCCGCCGGCTGGCCGGCGCCCCTGCTCGCCGACTCAGGCAACGGCGCGCACCTGTTCTACCGCGTGGACCTGCCGAACGACGACGACGCCCGCGACCTCGTGGGCCGCTGTCTCGCCGCGCTGGCCGCACGCTTCAACGCGGGCGGGGTGCACGTTGACACGGCCGTGGGCAACGCCGCCCGTATAGCGAAGGTGCCCGGGACGCTCGTGTGCAAGGGCGACAGCACCGCCACGCGCCCGCACAGGCGCGCCGCCCTGCGCGACGTGCCCGCGACGCTCGAGCCCGTGCCCGCGCCCCTGCTCGCCGATCTGGCCGGGCCGGCGCCCGCCGCCGCGCCGCCGAAGTCGGCGACGCCGGCCGGGGGCAACGGCGCAGGCTACGGCGAGCCCTTCGACGTTGAAGGGTTCATGCGCCGGCACGCCCTGGACGTGCACGACCACAAACAGGACGGCGGCGCCGATCTGTGGCATCTGGAGTCGTGCCCGTTCAACAGTGACCACCGCGCCCCCGACTCGTGGATACGGCGCGCCGCTGACGGCACGCTTTCGGCCGGCTGCTTTCACCAATCCTGTTTCAGCACCTGGGCCGAGCTGCGCGAGCACCTCGAGCCCCGCGCCGCCCGCCCGGCGCCGCGCACAGCCGAGGCCACGCGCCCGCCGGCGCCCACGGCCGCCGTGCCCGCGAGCCCTGACGATGCGCCCCCGCCGGCGCACGACGACGCGCCCCCCGCCGGCCCGCCGCTGTATCCGCTCACCGATCCCGACGGCGGCCCCGCCCCCGACCTCGCCGCCCTGTGGACTGCCGAGGCCGAAGCGGCGCGCACGGCCCGACTCGCGGGCGCCCCGCGTGGACCCGTCACGGGGTACCCCAACCTTGACCGCGAGCTGGGCGGGTACCTGCGCCCGGGCCTGCACTTCGTCCACGGCGAGCCGGGTACGGGTAAAACGAACCTCGCCCTACAGATAGGCGCACAGTGCGGCGCGCCCTGCCTGTTCGTCTCGCTCGAGATGCCCGCGCTTGTGCTCGCCCGCCGGCTCGTGGCCCGCGTGACGAACACCTATCAGTGGCACCTTGAAGGGGGCGAGCTGACGCCGGCCGCCTCGCTCGAGCTCTTCGCCCAGGCCGCCCGCGCCTGCCCCGCCCTGTGGCTCATGGACGCGACGCGCACGTATCCGACGCCGGCTGTGATCCGCGCCGCCGCCGAAGAACTGCGCGCCCGCTACGTCAACGCCTGGGGGCACGTGCTCGTGATCGTGGACAGCCTGCACACCTGGGCCGGCGCCGACCCGAAGAACGGCGACGCCTCAGAGTACGAATCACTGAACCGTGCCCTGGGCCGCCTGCAAGCCCTCGCCGCCGCCCTTGACGCGCCCGTGCTCGTGGTCGCCGAGCGCAACCGCCCGAGCATGGGCAGCGCCGGGCAGAGTGCCGCGAAGGGCACGGCCCGAATCGAATACAGCGCAGAGTCAATCGTGAGCCTGAACCGTGAACTGGACAGCGGGGGCGAGTGGATGCACGACGCAGAGAAGTACCTCGCCGATGGAGAGTGGCGCGAGCGCCCGGCCGAATACCACGTGTTCGCGAAGCTCGCGAAGAACCGCAACGGGCGCACGGGGCACAAGGTGCCGATGCGCTTCAACGGCGCACTTGCGCGGATTCGCGAGGCGTGACCGTGTACGTACCTGACTGGCCAGTGTGCGCGACCTGTCGCGAGTGGGTGGCCGGCGCCTGCACATACGAGCGACGCACGCCGCGACGCTGGCGCCACCCGGCCGCACAAGAGGGGCCGCTGTCCCTGTGTGGCTACTGGCACAGCCGCGACGGCGAGACACGCCGCGACCGCTGCAAGCTCGTGAACGCCGCCCTTGACGACACGCGCCCGCCGCTCGAGTGACCGGGGTGGCCGACTTCTGCGCCTACCCACGCCGCCGCCCCAACACCCGGGGTACGATACAAGTAGTAGGACCGCCGCGCCGCGCCGATGGGGTTCGCCACGCTTGAGCGCGTCGGCTTCAGACCCTTTCTGTCATCACGCTCAGAATGGAGGCCACCGTGCCTGCGATACGCAAGCCCGTAGAGCTCAAAGTCCTTGAAGGACGGCGCGTTTCCGGCGATCCGCCGGCACTTCCGCCGCTCGACGAGTGGAAAGTCCCGACCACCCTGCGCCGCCGCGGCCGCGAGCTCTGGAAGCGCGTCTGCGACGGCTACCGCGGGACCAGGGTCTTGCAGACGGTCGACCGCTCAGCCCTGGAGGCACTCTGCCTCGAATGGGACTGCTACCAGGAGGCCGCGGCCGACGTGCGCAAGCGCGGTACCCTCGTGCCGTCCGTCCGCGAGGCCGGCGACCTCGTGAGGAACCCGAGCGTGATGGTGATGCACGCCGCGCTTGAGCGCTGGTCACGGCTGGCGGCCGGCTTCGGCCTGACGCCTGCCGACCGCTCCCGCCTGGACACGCCCCAAATCGAGGAGGAGCCGAACCCGCTCGCGGAAATCATCGCCGCGGCGAACGCGGAGCGCGACGCCCGGCGGGCGAAGGCTCACGAGTGAAAGAACGCAGGCGCCGCCACGCCGCCGCGCACAGCCGCCGTATCGCCGCCCAGGTGGCCCGCTACGGCGCACGGGCGCAACGGGGGTAGTCCGGGCCGCCCCACGCCGCCGCGTGTCTCTACGGGCCGCGTATGAGGCCGCCCGTAGTGGTCGGCAGGGTGTGGACAGGGGCAGGCGCCGGCGCCCACGTCCGAAGCCGGGCAGGGGTGGCCGTGACAGGGACGAACATGGGACCGTAGGCGAACCCCTGCCGGGAGGGTAGTCACCATGCAACCGCGAGTGAAGGCCGCCGATCTGACGCTGCGCGAGGCCGCCGCCGCCCTGGGCCTGTCTGTCGGCACGGTGCGCGCCCACGTCAAAGCCGGCCGGCTGCCCGCGTCGCAGGCCGTGGGCCGCTTCGGGCCTGAGTACCGCCTGCGCCCCGCCGTGGTGGCCGCGTTCGGCGCCGAGCGCCTGGGCCTCGAGCTGGACGCCGACGCCCTGGGCAAGCGCCCGCCGGCCGCCGGCGATCCCGTGGGCGAGGACGTGCGCGACCTGTACGAACGCCTGTTGGCCGCGACCGAAGAGGCCACCCGCTACAAAGCCCTGAACGCCGCGAGCGAAGCGCACTACCGCGACGACGTGGCCCGCCTGCAACACGAACGCGACGCCGCCCAGGACCGCGCCGCCGCCGCCGAAGCGCAGGCCGCCGCCGATCTGGCAGCCCTCGCCGCCGAACGCGACGCCGCCCAGGCCGACGCCGACCGCCTGCGCTCGCGTTCGTGGTGGGCGCGCACGTTCGGGGGGCGGGGGTAGCGGGGGCGCCGTATGGCGCCGTTTGACGCCGCCCCGCCATGTGTTCGGCCCAGAACGCGAACGCCCCGCCGGGGGTGGGCGGGGCAGGGCTGGACGCTACCACGGCTGCCGGACGGCAAAGCGCGCACGGCGCCGACCCCATGACGCCGCGTACCCCATGACGGAGCCGACCCCATAGCACGGCAGACCCCATAGCACGCGGACCTGGGCGCCCCCGCGTGGTGTACCTCATGGTGGCGCGTACCTCATAGAAGAACGGCCGACCCATGACACGCGGTACCCATGACTGTTCGGGGTTCTGCGCGCCGACCTGGGCCGCCGCCGCCGCAGACCTATGAATCGTCGTACCTATGAATCACCGCCGCCACGCCGGCGCCGACCCTTCATGCAACGGACCCTTCATGCAACGGCCCGCGCCCTACCACGGCGCCCGCCGGCTGTCGTCAGACCACGGTCTGAGCTGGCCGCCGCCGGGGGGTTGAGATACGCGCCGCTACGCCGCCTGTGTGGCCGCCTGCGCGCCGCCGAGAGCTCAAGAGGGTGAGGACACCGCCGCCGGACGCCGGGCCGCAAACGGGCGCGTAGGACAGCCGCGCCGTGTCGGCGAGGGGTAGGGGCAGGGCGCCGACCTGGGCGCGAAAGTTATCGCCCCGCGAAAGGGGCGTGCCCGCGTGCGCGAGGGCTGACCGGAGAAACTACGGAATATGCCGGACGGCGGAAAATCCGTAGTTGGCGCGCCCACGTGCGCGAGGGCTGGACTTCTCGCCACTTTGGCGAGAAGTGATGTCCGTCGGCGCGCCCACGTGCGCGAGGGCTGGGAAACGTCACCGCGGGTGACCTTTACTCCCGGCCGGGCGCCCCCACGTGCGCTGCGGCGGCAAATCACTCACGCGGGGTGATTTGACTCCCGGCCGGCGCCCCCGCGTGCGCGAGGGCTGGCCTTCCGCAGACCCGACACTTTGACGGGTCTGCGTGGCGTGCCCGCGTGCGCGAGGGCTGGCCTTCTGTCCGCCACTTTGACGGACAGAACCTGGGGCGCCCCCACGTGCGCGAGGGCTGGGTAATCAGACACGCGGTCTGATTTGACTCCCGGACCCGACTCCCGCGTGCGCGAGGGCTGGGTGGGAAAACGGGAACAGGGTTCCGAAATTCTCACCCCGCCCGATTCCCGCCGGCCGCATGAAACGCGACGCCGCCGGGCGAACCGCGACACCCACCGTCGTACAAATCCGGTCCGTTGTGTATGTCCCGCCTGTATGGTAACGTACAGCCATGAGCGGTAAGGGGACACGACGGGCGCGAAACGGACGGGGTGGGGACATGGGCGCAGTGTTGTACATACGAGTGAGCACCGACGAACAGGCACGGCACGGCGTGAGCCTGGACGCCCAGGAAGAACGCCTGCGGGCCTACTGCACGATGCGCGGCCTGGACGTGGTGGCCGTGATCCGCGACGAAGGCGTATCGGCCTTCAAACACCTGGACACGCGCCCGGGCGGCGCCGAGCTGCTGCGCCTGCTGGCCGCCGGCCGCGCCGCCCACGTCGTCGCCCTCAAGCTGGACCGCCTGTTTCGCAACGCCGCCGATGCGCTCGCGCAGACCGCCGAATGGGACCGCGCCGGCGTCGCCCTGCACCTTGTCGATATGGGCGGGGCCGCGATGGATACCGCGTCCGCTACCGGCCGCATGATGCTTACCCTGCTGGCCGGCTTCGCCCAGTTCGAGCGCGACCTTACGAGCGAGCGCACCGCCGCCGCCCTCGCCTACAAGCGCGACAAGCGCGAAGCCTACGCGCCCACGCCCTACGGGTACGAGCGTGACGGCGCCGAGCTGCGCGCCCACGGCGCCGAGCTGGCGACCGTCGCCCGTATCCAGTCCTGGGCCGCCGAGGGTCTGAGCCTCGCCGCTATCGCCCGCCGGCTCACCGCCGAGCACGTGCCCACGAAGCGTGGGGGCCGCTGGTACCCGAGCACCGTCCGCTACCTGCTGAACAATGACCTGTACGCCGTGGAAGGAGTGACCGCATGACAGACCCGGAGCACCTGCTGTACTCACCCGAAGAAGTCGCGCAACGCCTGTCGTTCAAGGTCCGCACGGTGCGCGAGTGGATACGCACGGGCCGCCTGCCCGCGATCCGCGTAGGCGAGCGCGGCCTGTTGCGAGTGAAGGCCGCCGATCTGGACGCCTTCGTTGACGCCCAGCCGAGCGCCGCCGCGTCGCGAGCGCCGAAGCCGATACCGCCGGGCAAGCCGCGCA
>CAIXSE010000639.1 GCA_903921965.1 uncultured Thermoleophilia bacterium
CGTGCTCGACAAGCACTCGAGCGGCGGCGTCGGCGACAAGGTCACGCTCGTGCTGGCGCCGCTGGTCGCGAGTTGCGGCGCCGTCTTCGGCAAGATGTCCGGCCGGGGGCTGGGCCACACCGGCGGCACGCTCGACAAGCTCGAGTCCATCCCCGGCTTCCGTGTGAAGCTGCCCCAGGGCGAGTTCGTGCGCCAGCTGGAGCGCATCGGCGTGGCCGTCTGCAGCCAGAGCGAGCGCGTGGTGCCGGCCGACCGCATCCTGTACGCCCTCCGCGACGTGACCGCGACGATCGACTGCGACGGGCTCATCGCCGCCAGTATCATGAGCAAGAAGGTCGCCAGCGGCACCGCCGCCCTCGTGCTCGACATCAAGGTGGGGCGCGGGGCGTTCATCCGCGACCTCGGGCACGCCCGCGAACTGGCGCGCCTCTGCCGGCTGGTGGGTGACGCGTACGGCCGTCCGACCTCCTGCCTGTTCACCGACATGGAGGCTCCGCTCGGGCGCACCGTGGGCAACCGCCTCGAAGTGGAGGAGGCGTGGCAGGTGCTGAGCGGGGAGGGACCGGACGACGTGCGCGAGGTGGTGCTCACGCTCGCCGGCATGCTACTGGCCCTGTCGGACCTCGGCATCGACGAGGCCGAGGGCAGGCGCAGGGCCGAGGCGGCGCTCGCCGACGGCCGCGCCGCCGAGCACTTCGAGCGCTGGTGCTTCGTGCAGGGCGGACGCTGGGACCCCGGCGCCTTCCACCGCCTGGCGGCGCACGAGGTCACGGCGCCGTCCGCCGGCTACCTCGCGGCGGTCGACGCCCTGGCCGTGGGCCAGGCGGCGCAGTTCGCCGGCGCCGGCCGCCAGCGCGTGGACGACACCGTCGACCCGGCCGCCGGCGTGATCCTGCACCGGCGGGTCGGCGAGCCCGTCGAGGCCGGCGAGCCGCTCGCTGCCGTGTTCTCCCGCGATCCCGCGCGCCGCGGTGCCGCCTCGCGCGTGCTCGAGGGCGCGTTCACCGTGACGCCCGAGCCGCCGGCCGTGCGGCCGGTCGTGCTCGGGCGCGACGACGCCGCCTCGTGAGGGTCGTCGGCGGCGAGTGGAAGGGCCGGCCGCTCGCGGCGCCGGCTGGCCGTTCCACGCGGCCCACGTCCGACAAGGTGCGCGAGGCCGTGTTCGGGATGCTCGGGGCGCTGACGGTGCCGCTCGCGCCGCCGGACCGGGCCTGCGCCGCGCCCCCCGGGGCGCTGGACGCGCCGGACGCGCCCCCGGCCGGGGCTCTCGCGGGCCACGCCGTCCTCGACCTCTTCGCCGGGAGCGGCGCGCTCGGCATCGAGGCTCTGTCCCGCGGCGCCGCGAGCTGCACCTTCGTGGAGAACGACCGCGCCGCGGTGCAGGCCGTGCGCCGCAACCTGGAGCGCCTGGGCCTCCACGAGGCCGGCCTCTCTCGCGCGCAGGTGGTCGCCGGCGACGCACGCCGGGCCCTGCAAGCTGACGCCCGGCGCGGCGCACGATATACTCTCGTGCTCGTAGACCCGCCGTACGCGGCGTACGACGACGTGCGGCCTCAGCTCGTCAGGCTGCTGCCGCCGGTGCTCGCCGCGGAGGCGCTGCTGGTGGTCGAGACGGCCGCCCGCGTCGCCGCCGGCCTGCCGTGGCGGGTGCTGCGGGAGAAGCGCTACGGCGACACCCGGGTGACCATCCTGGCCCCCGGCGAGGACGACGACGGAGTTGCGTGCGACGATGAGGCGCCCAGTGCCCGGCCTGCGTGAGGTCACCCGTGCCGCGTAACGTCACCGCCATCTGCCCGGGCACGTTCGACCCGGTCACCGTCGGCCACCTCGACATCATCCGGCGCGGTGCCGCCAAGTTCGGCCGCGTCGTCGTCGGCCTCATCGAGGTACCTCAGCGCAAGTCCCCGATCTTCACGCCCGACGAGCGCGAGGCGTTCCTGCGCGAGGCGCTCGCGGACCACGACAACATCATCGTCGACCGCTTCAACGAGCTCGTCGTGGAGTTCGCGCGCCGCTGGGATGCCCACGTGATCCTCAAGGGCCTGCGCGCCATCTCCGACTTCGAGTACGAGTTCGCCATGGCGCAGCTCAATAGGAAGTTGGCGCCCGACATAGAAACTGTCTTCATGATGGCGTCGCCCGAGCACAGCTTCTTGAGCTCGAGC
>CAIXSE010000640.1 GCA_903921965.1 uncultured Thermoleophilia bacterium
GACCGGGTACTGGTCGGCCAGCGAGTAGTAGCCGGTGTGGTCGCCGAACGGCCCCTCGAGCCGCGTGTCGCCCTTCTCGACGTAGCCCTCGAGGACGATCTCGGAGTCGGCCGGCACCTGCAGGTCGACGGTGGCGCAGGGCGCCATGTCGACCGGCTCGCCGCGCAGGAAGCCGGCGAACATGAACTCGCTGATGCCGGGCGGGAGCGGCGCCGTGGCGGCGTAGGTGACGGCCGGGTCGGTGCCGAGCGCGACGGCCACCTCCATGCGGTCGCCGGCCTCGCGGAAGTTGGCGGCGCCGTCGTGGTGGATGTGCATGTGCAGACCCGTGCTGCGCGCGTCGAAGACCTGCAGGCGGTACATGCCGGCGTTCTGGCGGCCCTGCCTGTCCTTCGTCACGACGATCGGCAGGGTGATGAACGGGCCGCCGTCGCCCGGCCAGGTGGTGAGCACCGGCAGCCGGGTGAGGTCCGGCGGGTCGACGACGACCTCGCGGAAGCGGGCCTTCCTGTCGTAGCGCGGCCCGTAGGAGGCGAGCTCCTTGAGCTGGCCGAGCGCCTTGACCTTGCCGACGATGCCGCTCGGCACCTGCAGCTCGAGCAGGCCGCCGATGCGCTTCGCGATGTCGTCGAGCGGCGCGCCGAGGGCGAGTTCGAGGCGCCGGAACGAGCCCAGCTGGTTCATCAGCACCGGCACGGCGGGCAGCCCGGCCGGCATCTTCGGACGCTCGAAGAGGACGGCCGGACCGTGCGCCTTGCTGGCGCGGTCGGCGATCTCGGCCATCTCCAGGTACGGGTCGACTTCGGGGCGCACGCGGGCGAGCTCGCCCTCGCGCTCGAGGAGGCTGATGAAGGCGCGCAGGTCCACGTCAGGCCGCCAGCCCCGCCGGCAGGGCGTCGAGCGCGCGCAGGAGCGGGGCGGCGTCACGCAGGCGCAGCCGCGCCGCCTGCTCGCGCGCCAGCCCCGGGACGTCGGCCGGCGCGCTCCCCGCAAGGGCCTCGTCGAGCAGCTCGAAGAGCCGGACCACCGGCGCCGCGTCCACGCCCTGGCGCAGCGCGGCGAGCCCGCCCACCGTGCAGGCCCACAGGGCGTCGTCGGCGGCGAACGGCGCCTGCACGCTGCGCAGGTACGAGCAGGCAGCCATGAGCCGCGCGAGCAGCCCTACGGCCGCGGCGTCACCGCGCGCGGCGACGATGCGCAGGCCGCGCGCGTACAGGTAGTCGCCGGCGAGCAGCGCGTTCTCCCGGCACGACCCGGTGCCGCAGGCGCACACCCGGCTCTCGCGGTAGTGGAACAGGTACCCCTCGTAG
Organism: uncultured Thermoleophilia bacterium; assembly: GCA_903921965.1. The sequence continues at coordinate 1,311 of CAIXSE010000640.1, forward strand.
ATGAGCTCGACGGCGCGCACGTACTCGGCGTCGCCGGCTCCGTCGAGTTCGTCGAAGAGGAGGCCCCAGCGCAGCCCCGGCTCCGCCGCGACGGGCGGCCCGAAGGGTACGCCGGCCTGCCGCAGGCCCTGCGTCACGGGCGCGATGGCGACCGGCACGTCAATCCTGCTTGTGGTCCAGGTAGAACGTGAGCGACATGAGCTCGCTGGAGAGGTCGACCTGGCGCACGAGCGTGTCGTTCGGCTTCTGGACCTTGACCGGTGCGAAGTTCAGCATGGCGCGCACGCCGGCCGCGGCGAGACGGTCCACCGTGGCCTGGGCCTCGCTGGCGGGCACCGTCACGAGCGCGATGTCGACCGCCTCGGAGGCGCAGAACTCCTCCAGGTCGCCGATGCCCTGGACCCGGCCGGAGCCGTAGCTGGCGCCGATGACCGAGGCCGAGCTGTCGAACATGCCCACGAGGCGGAAGCCCTGCTCCGTGAACCCGCGGTACCTGGCGAGCGCCGTGCCGAGGAGGCCGGCGCCGACGATGATGACGTTCCAGGAGTGGTCGAGGCCCAGGCAGTGCGAGATCTCGTCGATGAGGCGCGACACCTCGTAGCCCACGCCACGAGTGCCGAACTCGCCGAAGTAGGAGAAGTCCTTGCGGATCTGCGCCGCATTGAGCCCGATGCTCTCGGCCAGGTCCTTGCTCGAGACGCGGTCCACACCGCGGGCACGCAGTTCGCGCAGCTTGCGCAGGTACACCGCCAGCCGCGGTACGGTGACGGCGGGGACGTCGTTCTTGTCTACGTTGCGCACGTGCCCATCCCCCTCTCAGGCGGAGAAGAAGCTCCGCGCCGCGGCGGCGGCCGCGGCGATGTCGTCGTCGGTGAGGGCCAGCGAGATCATGGCCGCCTCGAACTGCGACGGCGCGAGGTACACGCCGCTCTCGAGCATGTGCCGCCAGTACCTGGCGTACAGGCCGGTGTCGGCGTGCTTCGCGTCGGCGAAGCTGGTGACCGGTCCCTCGCAGAAGAAGAGGGTCATCATGGGGCCGACGCGGTTGAGGGTGAACGGCGCGTCGCCCTGGGCGGCGGCCTCTTCGAGACCGGCCGCCGCGGCGGCCGCAAGAGACTCGAGCCGCTCGTAGACGCCGGGGGCGCCGAGCACCTCGAGCGTGGCCGCGCCCGCCGCCATCGCGAGCGGGTTCCCCGAGAGCGTGCCCGCCTGATAGGTGGAGCCGAGCGGCGCGACCGTCTCCATGACGTCGCGACGGCCGCCGAAGGCGCCGACCGGCAGGCCGCCGCCGATGATCTTGCCGAGCGTGGTGAGGTCGGGCATGACGCCGAAGCGCGCCTGCGCGCCGCCCCAGGCGACGCGGAAGCCGGTGATGACCTCGTCGAAGATGAGCAGCGCGCCGGCCTCCGTGCAGAGGTCGCGGCAGGCCTCGAGGAAGCCGGGCAGCGGCGGGACCACGCCCATGTTGCCCGCCACCGGCTCGACGATGAGCGCCGCGATCTCCTCGCCGCGCTCCGCGAACAACGCCGTGAGGGCCTCGACGTCGTTGTACTCGACCAGCAGCGTGTCGGCGGTGGTGCCCTTCGTCACCCCGGGGCTGTCGGGCAGCGAGAGCGTGAGCACCCCGCTGCCGGCGGCGGCCAGGAAGGCGTCGGAGTGGCCGTGGTAGCAACCCACGAACTTCACGATCCTCTCGCGCCCCGTGAACCCCCTGGCGACGCGCACGGCACTCATGGTGGCCTCGGTGCCGGAGTTCACCATGCGGACCATCTCGACGGAGGGCACGGCCTCGCAGATCGTGCGCGCCAGCTCGACCTCGAGGTCGGTGGGCGCCCCGTAGCTGGTGCCCCGCGCGATCTGCGCCTGCAGACGGCCGACCACGTCCGGGTGCCCCCAGCCGAGGATCATGGGGCCCCACGAGGAGACGAAGTCGACGAACTCGTTGCCGTCGGCATCCCACACGTGCGCTGCGGAGGCGTGGTCGATGAAGAGCGGGTAGGGCATGCCGACGCCCTTCATGGCGCGGACCGGCGAATTCACGCCGCCCGGGATGTACTGCTTCGCGTCCTCGAACAGGCGCGCCGACGTCTCCGTGTTCACACAGTCCTCCCCAGCGATGGGCTCGACAGTTGGCAGGCCGGAAAGTAGGGAATGATACTACGTTCCAGCCCCAGCATGTGCCCGTGCGCACATGATTCCACACGCGGCGGGGATCCGCCACGATGAGACGCCGGCGGAGCACGCGCCGCGCCCGGCGACCGCCGGCGGGCACGGCGTCACGCGATACGAGGAGACCCCGACATGGCCATCAGCATCCGCGACGCCGGACCGGGCGACGAAGCCACCGTCGTCGACCTCATCCAGGAGCTCGCCGTCACCACCGACTACCCGACGACCGTCGACGAGCACTACGTGCGTCACTTCCTGGCGTCGCCGGTGAGCGGCGTGCTGCTCGCGTTCGACGACGGCGCCCCCGTGGGCCTGGCGAGCTACGCCATGGTCCCCGGCCTGTTCCACGCCGCCGACTCCGGCCTCATCGAGGCCGTGGTCGTCACCGAGGGTCGTCGCGGCGAGGGCATCGGCCGCCTGCTGGTGCAAGCGGTGATCGAGGTGCTCGAGCTGGCCGGCTGCGCCGAGATCTCGGTGAGCACCGGGGCCGAGAACGAGGCCGCCCAGCAGCTCTACTTCGAACTGGGCCTCACCGAGGCGTCGGTGCTGATGGAGAAGCACGTCGAGCGCTGACGTGCCTCAGCCGGGCGCGCACCAGCCCTTGGGCACGTAGGCGCAGTAGGGCTCCTCGGCCATGTAGTCGCCGGTGGCCTCGTAGGCCCGCGCGCGGCAGCCGCCGCAGACCTTCTTGAACTCGCACACGCCGCACTTGCCCTTGAGCCCGTCGAAGTCGCGGAGCTCGTTGAACAGCGGGGAGTCGCGCCAGACCTCGGGGAACGTGTTCTTGCGGACGTCGCCGGCGACCTTGTCGAAGTAGCCGCAGCCCTGCACCTCGCCGACGTGGCTGATGAAGCAGAAGCCGATGCCGGCGAGGCAGCCGCGGCTGAGGGTGTTCATGCCGCCGTGGCTGTGCGGGTGCACCTCGAGCTTGCGCCCCTGCGCCTTGGCGCGCTGCCGCATGACACGCCAGTAGTGCGGCACGTCCGTCGGCTTCATGAACAGGTCGCTCTCCTGCTGGGCGTCGTACATCCACTCCAGGGCGCGTTCGTACTCGTCCGGCGGCAGCTCCTGCTCCTCCAGCTCCTTGCCGCGCCCGGTGGGCACCAGCATGAACGGGTGGAAGGAGACGGCGCCGAGGTCGGTCGCCAGCTTGAGCAGGTCCGGAAGGTAGTGCGCGTTGAGCTTCGTGATGGTGCTGTTGACCTGCACCTCCACCCCGGCGTCGAGGCAGTTGCGGACGCCCTGCACGGCACCGTCGAAGGCCCCGGGGACGCCGCGGAAGTCGTCGTGCTCCTGCGCCGTCGGGAAGTCGATGGAGATGCTCACCCGGCGGATGCCGATGTCCTTCATGCGCCGCGCGACCTCAGGCGTGACCAGCGTGCCGTTGGGCGACATCACGGTATGCAGGCCCTTGCCGATGGCGTACTCCGCGATCGCGAAGATGTCGGAGCGCATCAGCGGGTCGCCGCCGGTGAGGATGAGGATGGGCCGCGCGAACGAGGCGATCTGGTCGACGAGGGTGAAGCACTCCTCGGTGCTGAGCTCACCCGGGTACGGGCCGTGGATCGCCGAGGCGCGGCAGTGCACGCAGGCGAGGTTGCAGCTGCGCGTGACCTCCCAGGCGATGACGCGCGGCGGCGCCGGGCCGTCGGCGGGGTCGTGCGGCGCCATGCCGCCGGGGTGACCCGCCGGGTGCCCTCCCGGATGGCCTGACGCATCCGGGTGGCCGCCGGGGTGACCTGGACGACCCGGCTGACCCCCGGGGTGACCCTGCGTGTTTTGAGCGTCTGAAGAGTCCAAACCGGCTCCTAGTGTGCCAGAGCGGCGCGCACGGTGCAACGCGCCGCGGTGTCTACAGGTCCTGCCGCAGGCCGAGCACCGGCTGGTGGTCGTGCACGCGGTCTTTGGCCACCAGCACCGTGACCGGCCCGGCGGCATTGGCGATGAACAGGGCGTCGTGGCCGACGCACAGGCCGGCGACGATGTTGAGCTCCACGCCGGCCTCGGCCAACAGCCGCGCCTGGGCGATGGGGTTGCACATGGTCTCGACCGTGCCCGGATACACCTTGTCGGCATCGGGCAGGCCGAGACCCTCCTCCTTGGTCACGGCGCCGGTCTTGCAGAGGACCGTGACCACCTCGAAGCCCTCGGCCTCGAGGCGCCGGGCATACGCTTCGGCCTCCGGCGCCAGCGAGATGCAGTACGCCAGGCCGAGCCGGCGGTAGCCCATGCGGCGTGCGAACTCGAGCGTCTCGCGCGCCCGGTCCCAGCGGCGGTAGCCCTCGGC